>JANMJN010000102.1:0-7474 GCA_031371355.1 Saprospiraceae bacterium | reverse complement strand
TACATAGCAACCAAGTAGGACATACATAGCAACCAAGTAGGACATACATAGCGACCAAGTAGGACATACATAGCGACCAAGTAGGACATACATAGCAACCAAGTAGGACATACGTAGCAACCAAGTAGAGCATACATAGCAACCAAGTAGGACATACATAGCGACCAAGTAGGGCATAAATAACAAAATATAAATCATTTCCTTTTTTAATTATCATCTAAATTTGTTCAAATCATGGCTAAACCCACCTATGGTTGTACACAACCAGAATTGTACACCACTTGCCGCAACAGCTGGCTTCTTTGTCAACAATATTTAACTGATTTTGCGGATTACAAAAGCAAATACACGGCAGCATTGATTGCCGAAAATTTGACACTTCTTGACAGTGTTGAAGCGATGCCTGACCATGGCGCGCGCAACGAACCTGTAAAAGGCTTGCGTCTGGACTTGATGAAAGAAAAAGCCGATGCCACGACGTTTTATATCCGTTTGAAGGGTTATGTTGCCGAAGCTTTTAAGGACGATAAAACGGTTCAGGAAGCGCGCTACACCGATATGGGGCAATCGTATTATGACAAATTGGGCGCGGGCAATTGGGAAGATGTCTCGGGTTTGTTTAAATCCATGCTCGGGCTTGTGAAAACGCATCAAGCTGTTTTAACAACGAAAGGGTATATGCCCACTGCGTTTTTGACCCGCCTTGAAGAGAAGGAAACATCTTTTTTAGCAGCGCATCAATCATGGTCAGAAGAACGCAGTGCGAATCCCACAGGAACTGAAACAAAAATAGTTGCCAATAATGACCTCAAATTGCGGGTCATGGAGATGCTTGCCGATGGTCAAGCTGCTTTTTGTGATAGGAAAAAGCTGGCACAAAAGTTTGTTTGGCGCACGCTTTTGACAGATGTACGCGGCGTAAAACCCACAGGTTTCAGCGGAAAAACGATGGATACCCTCACTGAAGAACCCCTCAGTAATGCAACGGTTTCCATTGAGTCTTTGGGTACAACCGTCTCGTGCGACAAAGACGGTCGCTTCCAATTGATTGTACCAACAGTAGATAAATGCACCCTCATTTTCAAAGCAGAAGGCTATCAAACACTCGTTGTGGCAGATAAAGATGTCAAAATGGGTGTGATGGGACGTTTGAATGTGAAGATGGAAGCGGTTGCATAATGATGAATGTTTAAGAGACGCTCTACTATACCTGCTGCAATGAGCATATTTTTTTCTTATCGCATAGGTAGATAGGATGTTTCAAAAAGGAAACATAAGATTGTTTGTCAAAAAGCTATGTTTTCTATGTGAAACATCCTATCTACCTATGTGATAAGAAAAAAAATATCCTTATTGTTTATAGCTAAATAATATTGTCCAATTTGTTTACGAGTGTAACTTCATCTAAGTAGCGTTACATCGCCTCTTTGAATAAACACCTCACCATTCTCCGTTTCAATTTCAATATAATAGACAAAGACATCGGGTTTGACGGCACGACCTTTTACTTTGCCGTCCCATGCGTGGGTTTCAGCATCAATGGGTAGAAAATCATTGGTGACAAAAACCAATTGTCCCCAACGGTCAAAGACTTGGAACGTATGTATTTTAGCTACATCAGAAGCGGGATAGATGCGGAAAGTCTCATTTTCTCCATCACCATTGGGTGAAAAGGCATTGGGAATGAAAGAAGTGTAACAACTTTTTATCATTACATTCGTACTCGTCCACCAAGCACCACAAGCATTTTTGAGCGCAACATAATAAAGTCCTGATTGTGTTACAGTTATGGAAGGTGTCGTGTCGCCTGTGTTCCAAAGGTATTTGGTGCCGAGCCACGACGCATTGAGGTCAAGATGTTTCGTCCCAAAATCAATGCAGACAATTGTATCACGAACAAAATTGATAATGGGTTTTTTCATAAAGGTGAGTTTATATGTCAAATCAGCATAACAACGACCGTTATAAGCCAATAATTGATAACTCCCTGTTTTCGAAATATCTAAATAAGGGTTAGTAGAGCCATCTGTCCAACGGTATTGTGTTGTACCTTCTACATTTGGGACGAGGCGATACTGAGGGGTACAAATAACGGAGTCTAAAACAAGACCTTGTACTTTATTAAACACTTTAATATTGATAGTATCGCTGACTCGACAATTGCCAAAGTTGACACTTAAAGCATATGTGCCCATGTCGGGAGCCTTAAAAGTGGATAAGGTTGAGCCATCGTGCCAACGATAGGTGTAAAGATTGTTGACAGGACCCCTCAGTATCAAGGTGTCTTTGGCACAAAGCATTGTATCTTTACCCAAATTGACCAGAGGTCTGGGCAATAAGATAACCATCGTTGTATCATAACTGACACATTGCCCATTGCTAACAATCACATTGTACATACCGCCAGTTCGGACTGTAATCATGGCTGATGTATCGTCGTTGTTCCAAAAATAACGGATAGCATCGGTAGCTGTAGCATCGAGTAATACAGAATCACCTTGGCATATCTTAACACTATCGGGCAAAGGAAGAGCTGTTGGTGCACCATTGCTGATGGTTGTAGAGGTGTTACTGCGGCAACCGTTTTGATCAACAACAGAAATGCTGTATGTTCCTGGATTGCTCACAGATATTTGCCTCGTTGTATCGCCCGTTGACCACGCATAGCTGCGATAATTGGTTTGTTGAACAAATACAGCCGTTGGTCTGTTCGGACATATAAAAGGTGTACCGGCAATAATAGGTGTTGGCAAACCGAATGCTGAGATAAAAACAGTATCTCTTAGCGTATCTCCGAGCGTATTGATGACTTCAATGCTGTATGAACCTGCTCTTGAAACGGTAATGTTGCGTGTGGAGTCTCTTGTTGACCATAAGTAGCGTGTAAAAACGCTGTCCGTCGTGATGATAGCGGTTTCGTTAGGGCAAAAACCAGATGCTCCGACAATTTTGACGGACGTTTGACTGTGTATTTTTGATATAAAAACAAGAAAAAAGAGCAGAAAAAAGGTGATTGATTGCTTCATAATCGGTAGAGAACGTTATTCCATTTAGACATTCTAAAGTTTGACGATTGGAAAACGTTTTTGAAATATATTTATTTTGTATTTACCTTGTGTAGAAGAATATTAGAAGGGATGTTTTGTTGGATTTTGTCTTGTATCAAAAAAGGCAGAGATGATAGTTTTTAGTTATTGTGCCATTTTGATAATTCATTAAGAGCCGTTTCGTGGCTTACTAAGTTTTCTTCATGATATGTTTCTTCAATGGCTTCAGCCAATTCGCTTTCTTGTTCAGGCGTAAGGATATATTCGGCATGTTTTTGTGGGTCGTCGTCCGTTACTTGCTTGAAAGCCGTCTTCAAACGTAGCAAAATAGACTCGCTATTGATCCCTGAAACCATTTCAAGTAGTTCTCCTTTTAATTCTAAGACACTCATTGTTAATGAATTATGACTTTTTAATTTTTTTTGTTTACACAAAATTACTACTTTTTTGACTTTTGTTACATTTTTTTCGTAATTATGGTAAAAGTAAACATGACTAAATCTTTTAACAAAATTTTGACTCTTAAATGAATGACTTTTACTTATTTTAACGTTTATATGATATGGAATCCTTGAAAAAGAAACTCTTATAGGTATTCACATACTTTAGTCTTAACTTAAAAATTTTAAATTATTACAATTATGGCATTACCGATTGCACTCAAAAAAGGTTTAAAAATCACAGGCATAACGCTCGTTGTACTCTTAGCCGCAGCCATAGCAACGCCTTTTTTCTTCAAGGATAAAATTGTTGAAAAAGTAAAAGAAGGCATTAATAAGGAGTTAAACGCAAAAGTAGATTTTACAAACGTTGATATTTCGTTTTTGCGTCATTTTCCAAAGATAGCTGTTCGTCTTGAAGGTTTAGATGTCAAAGGTGTCGGCACATTTGACAATGTAACTTTGCTCCATACTGAGGGGTTGGATTTAGCATTGAACTTTTGGTCAGTTTGGCGGGGTGGCAACCCTTATGAAGTCAATTCTGTTTACCTCGACAAACCGTTTATCAATGTCGTTGCCTTGAGCGATGGTCAAGCGAACTATAATATCACAAAACCTGCGGCGGAGACACCTGAACCGTCTAATTTTAAATTGAGTTTGTCTCATTATGCCATTAACAAAGGCACCTTTATATATGATGATAAAGCCTTAGGCTTTTATCTGGAGCTACGCAACGTTGACCACAGTGGTTCAGGTGAAATGACAGCAGATGTCTATGACTTAGACACTGAAACGGTTAGTGACTCAACAACTATGAGTTATGGCACCATGACGTATTTGAGTAACGCACATGCAGACTTGAAGACAATCGTCAATGCTGATATGAAAAACATGAAGTTTACCTTGAAAAACACCGATGCGGTCATCAATGCTTTGAAAATGAACCTTGACGGTTGGACACAGTTGAAAGGCGATGATATATTGATGGACATGACTTTCAAAGCACCGTCCAATGACTTCAAGGATTTCCTCAGTATCATTCCTGCGGCTTATACAAAGGATTATAGCAATGTCAAAGCGAGTGGTACTTTTAATTTCGATGGTTTTGTAAAAGGCACATACAATTCCCTTGCAAAACCGACCCCTCAGTATCCAGCGTTTAAAATCAATTTAGCGGTTCAAAATGGTACGTTCCAATATCCTTCGTTGCCGATGGGCGGTTCTGACATCAATACCAATTTGTCTATAACTTTACCTTCTTCAGATTTTAATACATTACAAGTAGATGTCCCTAATTTCCACATGAAATTGGGTAATAATCCTTTTGATGCTGTTTTTAAATTAAGAACACCCGTATCAGACCCTGATGTTGATTTAAAAGCAAAAGGCACAATTAATTTGGGTGAATTAACGAAAGTATTGCCTTTAGAAACCGTTCAGAACCTAACAGGTATCATCAATGCAGACATTACAGTTAAAACATTGATGTCTTACATTGAGAAAAAGCAATATGAAAAAGTGAATATGAACGGTATTTTGGGTGCCAACAACATGACAGTTCAAGCAAAAGGATACCCCTCAGTATTTATCAGCAATTTAGCCATGAAATTCACACCCAACTCAGTTGATGTGGGCAATTTTACGGCAAAACTGGGCAAGTCTGATATCCAAGCATCGGGCACCATTGACAATATCCTTGCTTTTTTCTCAACAACAAAAACGATGACTGGTAATGTAAAATTTGCCTCAAACCTTTTCGATGTCAATGAATGGATGAGCCCCACAGCTCCTAAAGGCGTTGCAGCAGCCCCCTCAGTAAAAACGGCTCCAGTTGACAAAGCAGAACGTCCTTTTGACCGTTTTGACTTTATCGTTGACGGTAAAATCAATAAGTTGATGTATGATAAATACGATATTCAAAACTCAGCTGCTTCAGGACATTTTACGCCTAATAAGTTTGTGATTAATAATTTTCAAACACAAATTGGTAATTCAGATATTTCAGGCAATGGTACATTATTAGGTGTATACGATTGGCTATTTGACAATAAACTATTAGGAGGCACTCTGAATTTGAATTCAAACATGATGGATATCAATCAATTTATGACCACCACACCTGCCCCTGTTAATTCAAAAGTTGTTAATGCGGCGACAGAACCATTCTTAGTACCTAAAAATATAGATGTTACGGTCAATGCTAAAATGAATCGCGTTATCTATACCAATATGGATTTGACGAACGTCACAGGTAAATTGGTTGTAAAAGATGAAGAAGTCAAGTTTGAAGATGCCACTGCCAATGCTTTGGGCGGTCGTATTAATATTAAAGGTGGATACAATACGCAAGACGTTGCTAAACCGAAATTCAAATTGGCTTACGATATGAAAGGTATTGATTTCAAACAAGCATTTAATACCTTCAATACGTTTCAAAAACTCGCACCGATTGGTCAGTACTTAACGGGTAAGTTCAATACGAACATGGATATGGGTGGTGTGCTTGGCAAAGACTTGATGCCTGATTTAAGCTCCTTAAATGCTTCTGGTTTTTTGCAAACAATACAAGGTTTTATCAGTGGTTTGAAACCTCTTGATGAAATTGCGAACAAATTGAATATCAGTGAATTGAAAAACTTGGATTTCAAAGACACAAAAAACTGGTTTGAAGTCAAAGATGGTGCAGTAAAACTCAATGATTTTGATAAAACGATAAGCAAAGATATCAAGTTGACTATAGGAGGCACTCATAGTTTGACCAATGAAATGAATTATAACATCAGAGCGCGTGTTCCACGCAAGCGATTGGAGTCAAGTACCGCAGGTGCAGCGGCTGGTGCTGCTTTCAACGAAATTGTTTCGCAAGCCGCTAAATATGGTGTGAATGTTAAGAACTCTGAATTTGTCAATGTTCAGTTTACATTAACAGGTTCGATGTTGCAACCTAAAATAGCCATGAAAGTCATGTCTGGCGATGGTCAAGCCACGCTTGAAGATGTCGCAAAAGGAACTGTTAACGCTGCTGTTGAAAAAGCCAAAGACACCGTTTTGACCAGAGCCAACGAAGAACTCGAAAAAGGTAAAGCCATGGCTAAAGAAGCGGCAGATAAAGCCATTGATTCTGCGCGCAATGTCGCCAACCGTCAAATCGAAGAAGCCAAAGCCAAAGCTATTGAAGAAGCTAAGAAAAAAGCTGGTGAAGCTGTTGGCAATAAAGCAGGTGAAGTGATTGACAAAGGATTAGACAAAATTGGGGGCAATGATAAAGTCAAACAACAAACCGATAAGGTGAAAGAAAAATTGGATAAATGGGATCCTTTCAAAAAGAAACCTGTTCAAAAAGATACGACGAAAAATTGACCCCCCTCAGTATAACAGTACGAATAGGATACCTTAAAAGTATCCTATTCGTATTTTTGCGTCTAAATAAGTACACTTTTTTATAGTTATTCAACATTGAAATACTTCAAGGTAAAGCCCTATTTCGTTCGTAAATACATAATACTTGCGATAAGTTGAAAAAACACTATGTATTCGGAAAAACTCAAAAAACTCATTTAGCTTTGCGTTGTTTTACAAAACAAACATTGTCAATAAACTAAGTCTTTAAATATGAAAGTTGCTCAGTTCACAACCTGCCTTTTACTCTTAACCACCATCAATTTCGTAGGCTGCCTTTCTGATTCTGAAAAAAAAGTAAGCCTCACTGGTCGTTGGGAAATGAAATATGCAGAACTAAATGGTCAACCCGCCCCATTGCTTGACCGTATGTATTTTCAATTTGATGAAAAAAACGTCACGACGAATTTTAATGAAGCAACGCAAGATGAAACGACACCGTTTCTTTTCAAAGATTCAAAAATTACCAAAAACTCCGAACCAAGTATTGAATTTGATGTGACAAACCTATCTGACTCAACGCTGGAAATGACGACTGAGCTGAGAGGCTACGATTTTAAATTGGTTTTGCAACACGTAAAATAGTTT
>JANMJN010000089.1:0-2229 GCA_031371355.1 Saprospiraceae bacterium | reverse complement strand
TGTTCTGCGCCATTTTGCGCTTGTGCGAGCAGGGTATGCACCGCTAAGAACAATAAAATGAGAATCTTTTTCATCTTTTAAAAATATTGAAAGGATTTATAATAACCAATAACCAATAACCAATAACTAATGACTAATCAAGCCACTTAACATTGCACCTGACAAACAAATGCGGTCTAATTCTTCTTTAGAGCTATAAAAAACATTGAAATCAACATAACCTTCAATGCCATCGAGTTTGCCACGATTGCCATATTGCCAAAACCACCATTTGACACCTGCGCCCAATCTCGGCGGTTCGCCACCGTATTTGGCAATCCAAATCGGGTATTTATCAAACTCTCCAACAATGAATTTATTATAAAACTTATAACTCGTATAGATAATCGGCTTAATACTGTACTCCAATTCAACCCAATAAAGCCATGATTTGAGCTGCCGAATGACCACCTCACGCGGCAAATCTTCATCCGTTTCAATGTCCAAAACAGGTGGCAAATCGCCATAGCTCATATCAACAGACTGAATGAAATTTCGTGCTTGGATTTCTCCCTCAATCGAAGGTCTAAAAAAGTGATAAGCGCCTCGTTTGATGCCATAATGCTGCATTTGTTCCCAATTTCGACAAAAAAGCGAGTCGGTATGTTGTCGCCCTTCCGTGGCTTTGACAAAAGCGAATGATATACCTTGCGCAGCAACAAGATCCCACCTGACATTTGATTGGTAATGAGAGAGGTCAATACCATGCACTTCGTAGCCTTCGATACGTATTGTATCAGACTCACAAGCCACAAATGAAAGCGTTAATAGTAATAATATGACGAAGTTTTTATTCATTTCCGTTCAAAATTAAGTGTTTCTCTGATATTTCTTATTTAAATTGAATTTTTACTGCCGTTTTGACATAACTAAGTAACTTATTTATGTTTTTACCCTTTTAAAGGACAAAAACTACACCATTGTTTCATGACTCTAAGCCCCCCTCAGTATATTTGCTTTTTTTCATTCATAAAAATTCAAAATTGTGTTGACTCAACGACAACTTTTCCTACGGCACGTTGCCCAAACATCAGATGCACCGCTTGCACTTGAAATAGAATCCGCCGAAGGCATGTATCTGCATACATCTGATAATCAACAAGTTATGGACTTAATTGCAGGTATTTCGGTCAGCGTGCTCGGTCATCGTCCCCCCTCAGTACAAAAGGCTGTTGAAGTGCAACTGAACAAATATTGGCACACCCTCGTTTATGGCGAATTTGTACTTGCGCCACAAGTACAGTTAGCAACGCTTTTGGCTAATAATTTACCGCCTACGCTCAACTCTGTTTATTTTACCAATTCAGGGACGGAAGCGACTGAGGGGGCAATGAAATTAGCAAAACGAGCCACTGGTCGTTCTGAAATCATCGCTATGAAAAATGCTTATCATGGCTCGACGCAAGGTGCGATGTCGCTCAATTCTGATGACTATTTTACACAAGCCTATCGCCCACTTTTACCTGATATTCAATTTATTACGTTTAATAATTTTATTGATTTAACAAAAATAACACCCCGAACCGCCGCCGTTATTGTCGAAACAGTGCAAGCTGAAAGTGGTATTTATACACCATTGAAAAAGACTGAAAATACTGTTGAGGAACGAAATCCCGATGCTTTCGGGAAGGGGTATCTTTTTGCTTTAAAAAAACGCTGTAAAGAAGTCGGTGCGCTTTTGATTCTCGACGAAATACAAGCGGGCATGGGGCGCACAGGAACGCTTTGGGCTTTTGAACAATACGGCATCACGCCCGATGTTCTGTTATTGGCAAAAGGCTTGGGCGGCGGTATGCCGATTGGTGCATTCATCGCTGACCGTTCTTTGATGCAAACCCTTACAAACGAACCCGTTTTGGGGCATATTACAACTTTTGGCGGGCACCCTGTCAGTTGCGCTGCCGCTTTAGCCACTTTAAAAACGCTTTTGTCCAGCGATTTAATGTCAGAAGTTAAAGCAAAAGAGGCATTGTTCAAACGCCTTTTGGTGCATCCAAAAATCAAAGAAGTCCGCAGCGCAGGTCTGTGGTTGGCTGTCGAGTTAGAAAGTTTCGACGTTTTAATACAAGTCATTCACGAGTGTTTGCGGAATGGTTTGTTGACCGATTGGTTTTTGTTCAACAACCGAAGTCTGCGGATTGCACCGCCTTTGATTATTACAGAATCGCAAATCGAATGGGCTTGTGAAGT
>JANMJN010000040.1:0-9338 GCA_031371355.1 Saprospiraceae bacterium | reverse complement strand
AAACTCAATCCCGACATTTTAGGCGAGTAGTTTAGGGCAGCTATTTCATTGCCTGTACTTGAATCTGATTGAGCGATATGCTGTTCCGTCATTGATAGGGAAGGACTGCTTTGGGATGTTTGATTTGAGCAGTTGTTCATTAAAAAAACAGAAACTAAAATGGGTAATATATAAAGGTGCGTTGTTCGCATTGTTTTGATATTTTTAAAAGATGTAATAACGATTTTGATTAGACCACAGATGACACTGATTCGACAGGTTTTCACTGATTTTTCTTTAAATCCGTATGAAACACAAGAAAAATCCGTGAAAATCTGTCGAATCAGTGTCATCTGTGGTCTTTTAAATAAATTACTTTCAGTACCTTACTTAACTTCTCCTTCAATGACAAGCTTCTCCGCTTGGTGTTGCCCCCGAATCCAAACGGTTATTTTTTTACGAAAATAACCCGTTTTATGGGTGTCAAAAGTGACGGTTACTTTGCCTAATTCTTTTGATAAAACAGGAGCAGATGCCCAATCAGAAGCGGTGCAACTGCAATCTGTTCGTACGTTGTCAATGACAAGCGGTTTGTCAGAAATGTTTTTAAAAGTAAAAATATGAACGGCTTCGCTACCCCTCAGTATCTCACCAAAATCATGTTGTTTAGGTGTAGTCCACTCGATATTAGTCTCCAAAATAAGAAAAAACGGCAATATAAAAGAAAATAAAAGAGGCATTGTCATTGTTTTTTGAACAAATAAAATAAAATCAGTGCTTTCAAAGCGTTTATAGGTCAAAATCAAAGATAAAACGCAGACGGTGGAAAAAACATTTTAAATTTGCGTTTTTTAAAACAAAACTCATTTCACTCATTAAAACGATAGAATCATGTTTGGTAATATGTTTGGCAATATTGAAGAAAAACAAGCAGAATTGGCAGCAAAAACGGCTGCCATTGTCGTAGAAGCAACGGTTGGTGGCATCAAAGTTGCAGCCAATGGCAATAAAGAAATTCTCAATATTTCGATTTTAGACCCCTCAGTATTAGAGGATAAAGAACAATTAGAAGATGTTTTGATGGCAGCTGTCAATCGTGCCCTCGGGAATGCAGGCGAAAAAGCGGCAGCAGAAATGCAAAAATCTATGGAAGCTATGTTGCCACCCGGTTTAGGCGGCTTGGCTGATATGTTTAAAGGTGGTTTGTAAAATTTTACAAGCGTTTAAGCGTTTTTATATAAAATCTTGTGAGATATTAAAAAAAATAAAACACCGATTCAATGCGCCTTTTAACTCTATTTATTTCGTTATCAATTAGTTGTGTGGCTTTTGCTCAAAATATTCAAGAAGGATTGGTCTGCTACTATCCTTTTGACGGCTATCCCATTGTTGACAAAAGCGGCAACGGCAATAAAGCCTTTATCGGTTCTGACTCGACGCTCGGTTGTGGTGTGGAAGGCAATGCCATGCGTTTTGACGGGCTTCGGACTGACCTATTTATTGTCGGTCCCGCTTCATTTGATAATTTCAAAACAGGTCCCTTTTCGGTTAGTTTTTACTTCAAAGCGTCGAATCAAGTGGGCAATTCGACTTTAGATATCATTTCAAAACGGCGTAACTGTACGTCAGATAGTGCATTTGCGATTCGTTATACACCTGCAACGAATCAAATGAGTGTCGAAGTTTCTGAAAATGACAAAGTGCGCAATGTCATCATTCAGCGATTGGATTATGGTCGTTGTTGGCAACACATTGTCGTTGTTAGAGATTATAATAAGCTCTTACTTTATGTCAATGGACGTTTAGCGCAAACAAATTTAGCGACACGTCGTGTCAATATCACTTCCGATGCGCCCCTTGCTATAGCTAAAAGCCCTTGTTTACAATCCACTGACCGCAAATTTTCGGGTTATCTCGACGAATTACGCATTTATGATCGTCCTTTATCCGAAACCGAAGTTGGTATGCTCTATGCTGCGCCTGACCGTATTGCCAATAAGGATACTATCATATTTTTAGGCGGCGCCATAAAAACAAAAATCACACGTACTTGTGCTACTGATTTTTCATGGTCTCCAAGGGACGATATATCTAATTTCAAGGTTGATACGACGATCATTACGCCTAAAAAAGGCGGGATTTTTAAGTATGTTTTGACGATGAAAGAGTCACAATGTACGGCTATCGACACTTTAGAAGTAAAGGTCATTGACCCTCAAACGCTGGATTGTGGCAAGGTATTTTTTCCAAATGCTTTTACGCCGAATGGTGATGCTTTGAATAATGAGTTTTTTATCTCTAATCCTTATGCTATTGAGCAATTAGATATTTTTGAAATTTTTGATAGCTGGGGTACCAAAATGTTTTCAACGACGGATAAATTTCAAAAATGGGATGGCACATTCAACGGAAAAGCTTTGAATACAGGTGTTTATGTATGGAAAGTTCGTTACAGGTGTAAAAACCAGTTATTGTCTGATTTTGGTAGTGTAACACTTTTGAAATAATCATTTTTCATCATATACATCAATAGAAGTCGAGCGTTGTGCGTAAAGTCGACCTTTTTGGATTTGAAAATACCTGTCTCCGCTGACATCTTCGGGTAGCTTGATATACGCTTTAGCAAGTGTTTGTAAATTGAATCTGAAAAACTTATTATTTTGTTTGTAAAACAATTGATTTTCAATGATTTGTAAGCCTGATGCGTTCAGAATATCGAATGTTTTGATGTATTTTCCGAATTGGTCAAAAACAAAAATACCTTTTTCTGGAACATTCATATATATGTTGTTTCCTAAAACGAGCATTTGATTAGGCTGCAAGCCCGATATACTGAGGGGGGGTGTTGAATGTGCTAAATTGAAACCAGAAGCATCCACAGAAAAGCGCAAAATCTTATTCACGCCACTGTCATAAATCCAAATATGCCCTGAATCGCCCATCGCTATGGCTCCTGCATTGGCAACACCCATATCATTCAAAAACAACGTTTTAATAGGATTTAGTGCAGCATCAATGACGACAACACATTGATAATCAGTGTAATAAAGAATTATTTTAAATGGATTGGTAACATCCACTGACCAAATTTTACCGAATTTTTTATAAGAAAAACGGCTATCGAAATAACCCTCGCTGTCGTACTTTAGGACTTCACTTTTGTTTGTTATCACATAAATATTTTTCAAATGATCGGTTAAGAAATAACGGCAATCTAGACTATCGTTTTTCTTAAACAGCTTCCATTCTTGGGCTGATAGGGAGGTGAGTGTAAAGAGTAAAAAAGCAAACGTTAAAAAACTAGGTTTGAAGTTCATGATGATTTGTATAGATTTTAATATTTTCATTTTCGTATGTTTTTAATATAAGATTTTGTGATTCTAAGACAGCAAAAGTAGGGGAATGTAACCATTCTCCGAGATTAATATAACGTGATTTGCCGTTTTCAAGTGTCCAATCAATCGGTAAATGACGATGACCGAAAATAAAATAATCAATTTGAGGCAGTTCAGTCTTGATTTTTTCATTGGCAAAATGAATCAACCATTCCTTTTCAGCCCCGAGAAACGTATTTTCTACTGAGGGGTCTTGGCCATTACGGCTTTTAGATGAAAAAAATTGCATCATCCCAATCCCAAAGTTTGGATGCACGCGTGCAAAAAGCCATTGAGACAGGGGGTTGGCAAAGACCTTTTTAATAAACTTATAACCGTGGTCGCCTGGACCTAAACCGTCGCCATGACCAATGAAAAACTGTTTGCCATTGATTTCTCTAATAATAGGTTCACGATATATCGGTATGCCCATTTCATCAGAAAAATAACGAAACATCCACATATCATGGTTGCCTGTGAAAAAATAAATGGGTATATCACTGTCGCGTAATTCTGATAATTTGCCGAGCAAGCGACTATATCCTTTGGGAATTACCTTGTTGTATTCAAACCAGTAATCAAAAATATCGCCAACAAGGTAAATCGCTTCGGCATCTATAGAAATATCATCAAGCCATCGAACAACTTGTTGTTCTCTTTCACGAGAGGTCAAATGAGCATCGATGCCCAAATGAAAATCAGATGCGAAATACGTTTTTTTCATATACAGAATATGTGTTCCAATATTTTGGACAAAAATAGGGAAATTCTCTTAAAAGCGAATGATGTTTAAAAAACAACGCCTGCTTGAGTTTTTATACTCAAACAGGCGTTTTGCGTTTTATACTGAGGGGTCTTTTTACAGAGCCGCCAATTTTTGTTTGACTTCGATGATTTCGTAAGATTCGATGAAGTCACCGACTTCAAGGTCATTGAAATTGTCAACTGTCAAGCCGCACTCGAAACCTGAACGGACTTCTTTAACGTCATCTTTGATACGTTTAAGCGAACCCAATGAGGCTGTTGCACCTTCTTTGACTGGGAAAATAACGATGCCGTCGCGGATAACACGGATGAATTGCTTACGCTCGATTTTTCCTTCTTGAACATAACAGCCTGCAATTGTACCGACTTTTGAGTTCTTGAAGATGGCGCGGACTTCGACGGTTGAAGTGATTTTCTCTTCCTTTGTCGGTTCCAACATACCCTCGATAGCGGAACGAATTTCAGCAATGGCTTCGTAGATAATTGAGTATAATTTGATTTCAACGCCTTCACGTTCTGCCATTTTCTTAGCATTGAGCGACGGGCGAACTTGGAAACCAATGATAATCGCATCTGATGCCGATGCCAACATGATATCTGCTTCGGTAATCGCACCAACGGCTTTGTGCAAGACGTTGACTTGAACCGTTTCGTGAGACTGCTTGAGCAATGAATCGGACAAGGCTTCAACTGAACCGTCCACGTCACCTTTGATGATGAGGTTAAGTTCCTTGAAGGTACCGAGAGCCAAACGACGACCGATTTCATCCAAACTGATCCGTTTCGTAGCGCGAGCGGATTGTTCACGGACGATTTGAGCGCGTTTTGTCGCAATCTCTTTCGCTGCCGATTCATCTGCCATGACTTTGAAGACTTCTCCCGCTTGTGGTGCACCGCTCAAACCCAAAACGAGAACGGGTGTTGAAGGTCCCGCAGCAGTTACTTTTTTGCCGCGTTCATTAAACATTGCTTTGATACGACCTGCATTTTCGCCTGCAACCATAAAGTCACCAACGTGCATCGTACCTGCTTGAACAAGCATTTTGGAAATATAACCACGCCCTTTGTCGAGCGATGCTTCTATGACTGTACCACTTGCTCGTTTATCTGGATTGGCTTTCAAATCAAGTAATTCGGCTTCAAGAACGATTTTTTCTAATAATTCTTCAATACCAAGACCTTTTTTAGCTGAAATATCTTGTGATTGGAATTTACCACCCCAATCTTCAACCAACAAGTTCATCTGTGCCAATTCGCCTTTGATGCGTTCTGGGTCAGCTCCATCTTTATCAATTTTGTTGATGGCAAATACAATCGGTACACCCGCAGCTTGTGCGTGGCTGATTGCTTCACGCGTTTGAGGCATGATGTTATCGTCTGCCGCAATGATGACAACTGCAATGTCGGTCACTTTTGCACCCCTTGCACGCATGGCAGTAAAGGCTTCGTGTCCAGGTGTATCGAGGAATGTGACTTTACGTCCATCTGCTAATTTCACTTCGTAAGCACCGATATGTTGAGTGATACCACCCGCCTCGCCGCTTGCGACATTTGTTTTGCGAATATGGTCGAGCAACGATGTCTTACCGTGGTCAACATGACCCATGATGGTCACGACTGGTGCACGTGTAACCAAATCCTCTGGTGAATCAGGCTCCTCATCAATGATGGCAACCTGCTCTTCTGCAGAAATAAACTCAACTTCATGACCAAACTCGCTTGCGATAACCTCAATCAATTCCGCATCTAAACGCTGATTGATAGAGACGAAAACGCCTAAGCCCATACATGTTTTGATGATTTCCGTTGCACTGATATCCATCAAACTTGCCAAATCAGATACAGAGATGAACTCTGCGACTTGTAGTTTTGCGGTATCCATTTCCTGTTGGCGGATTTCTTCTTTTTCACGCAGCTTAGTCCGTTTGTCACGGCGAATTTTCTGACCTTTACTTCTGGTGCCTATATTAAGGCGTGCCATTGTCTCCTTGATTTTCGCTTCAATTTGTTGTTGCGAAATTTCAGTAGGTTGTGCAGGGTCACGACGAGGAGGTACGCCGGCACGATTGATGCCACCACCTTGACGATTGCCGCCTGTATTATTAGTACCCATCGGGCGATTACCACCACTTGGGCGATTACCACCCGTATTGTTACCAACAGGACGATTACCACCCGTATTATTATTATTACCCGCTGTTCGATTGCCACTGGCACTATCACCTGTACGATTTTCTGGTGTTGTACCCGTGTTTGTACCTGGGGTACCAGGTGCTCCAGGAATTTTTTTCCGTTTCCGTTTCCGCTTGTTGGCTTCGCTATTTGGATTGTTATCTACTGGACCCGTTTGCGTTCTACTACCATCTGGGTTAATAGGACGTTCTGGCGAATTTCCACGGCGACGGCTGCGATCTTGCTCGCGTGATTTTTTCTTTTTGTCCGCAATGGACTTAGTAACTTCTTTCTCTTTCTCTAAATATTTATCAATATCTATTTTACCCTTAATTTTCAAGCCACGCAACTCTGGAGCGACTGCACGAATCAATTCTGGTGGTATCTCTCCTGTTTGTTCGTTCACATAAATCGTTTCTGGTTCTTTTGGCACAACGGGTTGTGTCGGTAGAACAGGCCTGTCAACAGGTTTTTTCGGTTGAATATTGTTGGGACGTTGGTCGTTCCGACGGTCATTATTCGGGCGTTGGTCGTTCCGACGGTCATTGTTCGGACGTTGATCGTTCCGACGGTCATTATTCGGACGCACATCGTTTGCTGGACGTTGCTCATTATTCGGACGCACATCGTTTGTTGGGCGTTGCTCATTGTTCGGACGCACATCATTTGTTGGTCGCGGGTCGTTCCTACGGTCGTTATTTGGACGTTGGTCGTTCCGACGGTCATTGATGGGACGTTGATCGTTCCGACGGTCGTTGTTCGGACGTTGGTCGTTCCGACGGTCATTGTTGGGACGTTGATCGTTCCGACGGTCGTTATTCGGACGTTGGTCGTTTCGACGGTCGTTGTCCTGTTGTGTAGGTTTAACCTCTGGCTTGACAGGGGCTTCAACTTCAGTTTTGGATTCAACATCAACCTCTTTTAGGACAACTGGTTTTTCATCAACTTTAGTTGTAGGCTCATGTTGCTTTGGTGTAAGGTCAACTTTAACTCCAATATTAGGCACTTCTACCTTTGGACGGTCACTAACAGCAGGTTTTTCATCAGGCTTCGCCGTTAGTGGTGCCAACGAAATCGTTTTGTGTTCCAAAGGCGGTCGTGTAATAGACGATACATTAGGGCGATTTGATGTTTGCTGCGGCTGTTGAGGCGGCACATGATGCATTGGTCGGGTACCAATGACAAGTTGGTCGGCTTTCAGCTTTTCAGCTTTTGAATCCGAGAATTTTTTTACTACGGCATCATACATCGCATCCGTAACCTTGGCATTCGGTTTACTTTCGATGTCAAAACCTTTGTCGTGTAGCTGCTCGACAACAGCTTGTAAACTCACATTGAGTTCTTTTGCTACCTTAATTAATTGTCTTTCCATTCAGACTGTTGAAAAATAATTTTGTAAAGATGTAATTTATTGAAAATCAAATATTCACACCTTTGATTACAAAAACTACTTTTAATTTATAAATTTTTTATTAAAAATCAAATCATTATTGGCTCATATCCCCCCCTCAGTATCACGCCATTTTCTTGTCCTTTTTCCGACAAATTTCAACACCTTATATAAAAAAAAATTTTGCTTATCACACGACAGGTGGTAGGCAAAAGTTCTGCTCAATGAATGAGGCTGTAAGTCGTGTATGGACATCGTCGTTACATAATTCCTCTGTTTTTAGTTAAATAATTCATTGCATCAGTTCTTTTGCATTTTTAGTTTATAAAATGGTTGTCTATGAGACCTTGTAAAACCCTCTGAAAAGTAGTCGAACCTACTAAAGACCGCCAGACTTTCTAAAAGACACGCAAAATTACAATTTATCTTTCACAGTTTTTAACAATTTTCAAGAAACACTCTTTTTTTATTTGAAATTAATATGATTTGGCACTGTAAATTCTTTCAGAACTGATGTTGAAAAATAATTTGGGGATTAAAATAAAAAGAGTAACTTTGCATTACAAAGTACTTTTTATAAATAATCTTAAGAATGTCAACAACTCACGAACAACTCAACGACCTCCGAGAAATACGTTCACTTATGGAACGTTCAAGCCGATTTATAGGTTTGAGCGGCTTATCGGGCATAGCTGCGGGCTTATGCGCACTAACAGGTGCAACAGTCACCTATTTATACCTCGATGCGCGACCATTCCAATATGACCATCCGTCACGTTTATATTATGACCATGCTTTAGAAGCATCGAAATGGGGTTTTCACTACACGCAATTCTTTATTTTGGTTGCCAGTTTGACCATTTTGGCAGCCGTTTCTTTAGGCATTTTATTCACAACGCGCAATGCACTGCGAAAAGGACAAAGTATCTGGGACGTATCGGCACAACGCTTGCTGACAAGTCTCATCATTCCGTTAGGAGCAGGAGGATTGTTTTGTTTAGCCCTGTTGTTAAATGGTTCAGTGGCTTACTTAGCACCTGCTACGCTTGTCTTTTATGGTCTCGCGCTCGTCAATGGCAGCAAATTCACACTGCAAGATGTCTATTATTTAGGATTGGTTGAAATAGGTTTGGGCATCATTGCTATGTTTTTACTGCGCTTTGGTCTTGAATTTTGGGTCTTCGGTTTTGGTTTTTTGCACATTATATATGGTGCAATGATGTATTTTAAGTACGAAAAAAGATAAAAATACTGAGGGGGTAGTTTTTTTGTATTCCATTGATAATCAATAAGCTATGTACTCTAATGTGGCTATGTGTTATAACATAAAATGAAAGATATTTTACAAAAAATAAACAATAAAGCCTTCGATAACCGCATAAGGCTCGGCATTATGTCCATTCTCATGGTCAATGATTGGGTATCATTTGTCACCTTAAAAGAAATGTTAGAACTCGAAGACGGTAATTTGGCGAGCCATATAAAAGTGTTAGAAAAGGAAATATATATTGAAGTCAGAAAGCAATTTGTTGGGCGAAAGCCATTAACCACTTATCAAGCAACCGTTTTAGGGCGAAAAGCCTTTGGCGACCACTTATCAGCATTGGAAAACTTGTTAAAAAATCTAAGTTAGATTTTTTTTATTTATAAACTTTGTA
>JANMJN010001341.1:0-1611 GCA_031371355.1 Saprospiraceae bacterium | reverse complement strand
GTTTCAGTTCTTCTTCTGTTGGGAAATTAACTAAATATTTGTTTGCAAAAATAGATTACAGAGTATTAATTATCAATATTTTGGGATTTGGCGTACGCTGTCCGCCAAATTTGAGGGTACACCTGATAAAAAAGCCGATATTCTCGAAGCCTTCGTTCTCCCATACTTTTTAGTCCTTTTTGATGCAATCGTTGTGACAAATTTTGCAGCACCTTTTCACCATATTGAGCACGGTCGGCACCTCGTTGCCCCTATTCACGGATGTATAAACCAATCACCCAATTGCGAAGTGTCAAATGGGTATTGATTTGACGGGCGGCTTGTTCCGAAAACCAATTATGTGCAGTGTGAATGTCGTTAGCGACAGTAGAAAGTGTCCAAATGGCTTGTTCGTTTCCCATGATGTTACATTTTTTATTGAATGATTTAAAACAATTTAATCTTAAATTTAAACAATTACTTAAATATAAGCGTGAAAATACAACTCATTTTGAATTTTTGATTCTACTACCAACAATAAATGTTTTAAATATACAATTTGCTGGTCAATTTATATTTTATACAGAGGGGGGCATTTGCGCAGAAGATATTGCCATTTGCGCTGAAAATATTGGCATTTGAATTTGCAATAATGCCATCCGCTTCAAAAATAAAGGCATTTACGCCGAAAATATTGCCATTTGATTTTGCAACAACGCCGTGCGTTCCAAAAATATCCCCATTTGCGCCCAAGAGATGAGTTTATCTAAATTTACATAAATTTAGGTAAACATCATTAAATCAATTCCTCTATTCTCCGTAAGCAAAGAGCACACGACCTTTGTATCATAAAATTTGGATGGCAGACATTCAAACAGTTCAAAAATATTAGTTTTCTTTTACTTCTATTTCTCAAGTTTTAATATGTGAAACAGGGTTTTCCGATAGCTGCAGACAATCGGAAAATAGCCATTCGTATATCTCTAATCTTATTTTTTCATTTTTTAAAACAACTCAAGATGATAGAAATTATTGTTATTGTCGCTGTGGTGATTCAGGATATTCTTATTCTTTGATAACCTAATGTAGTTGATGGTACCCCAGCGATCGTAAGGTACCTCCTACCTATTAGCTTCTTCGTTCTTCGATTTTAGCTTTTAGCCAGTGATAACACAGTATCGGTTCGTCCTTGTTGTTCAGTTCTTTGAATAGTTGACTTTTAGATTTTCCATTTAATAATGAACGCATTATTTTAACAAAATTGAGTGTACTGGTCTTTAAATCAGAACCAATTGTTTTGTTTCTATACGCATATAAATATAACGCATTGCAATAATCGAGTATTAAATCATTTGACTCTTTTTGCTCATAATAAGCCCTTGCAAGTAGTACCCGAGCATTTAAATTGAAAGATATATTTTTATAGGGTACTTGTTGTAAAAGGGTGACGACTTTATGAAATTTCTTTTCCTCAAAATATAAACGTGCTAATGCCAAATTTTTAGAAATACCTCTATCATTGGGTTCTAAGTGTGGTGACCAATCTTCGATAAAGTTTTTTACAAAATCATATTTTTTTAAATGACTACCCAAGTTTACAATATTCATAAAAGTATCCGTAGGAAAATGCCC
>JANMJN010001329.1:0-1564 GCA_031371355.1 Saprospiraceae bacterium | reverse complement strand
TTTAATAAAAAAAAGTTTTCTGTCTATCTTTTTCAAAGAAAGGAGGATGTCTCAAAGGTTAATGACTCTGTTATTTTTTTCATTTTATATCCCTTAGTCACGAATGAATTGGGATTTCACTATCGTTCAATATTTTACTTTTTTTAAAATGCCTAATGCCTAAACTCTTTCTAACTGAGCGTGGGGTAAAATTCTCATTTTTTGTCTCATTTTTACATTTCCTATTCATTGCACCCATTTTACAGGACTTAATAAAAAAACATCATGAAAAATCAAACAGCAAGAAGAAATTTTATCAAATCAATGGTTTTCGCACCTGCATTGACATCCTTTGATTTGAATCGCACCACAGAAAGTGCTGAAAATCCTAAAAAGGGATTTTTAAAAACCAGCTTAAACGCCTATTCTTTCAGCACACCTTTGACGGATAAATCCATGAATTTAGATGATTTATTGGATTTTTGTGCCGAACACAATTTTGAAGGCGTGGATTTGACGGGCTATTTTTTTCCCAGTTATCCGCAAGTACCAACCGATGAATACATTTATCGCATCAAACGCAAAGCACATTTATTGGGCATTTCGATAAGTGGAACGGGTATTCGCAACGATTTTTCCAATCCAGATGCCGCCAAACGCCAAGCAGATGTTCAGTTGATTAAAAATTGGATTGAAGTGGCTTCAAAATTGGGCGCACCTGTCATTCGCATTTTTGCGGGCGTTATGAATCCCATAAAAGAATATTCCTGGGACACAATTGCCGCGTGGATGGTCAAAGACATCAAAGAATGTGTCGAATACGGTCAAAAACATGGTGTTATTGTCGCTATTCAAAACCACCATGATTTTATCCAAACGGCAGATGATGCGATTAAAATCATTAAAATGGTGGATATGGAATGGTTCGGTTTGATACTCGACACAGGCAGTTATCATCAAGGCGACCCGTATGAACAAATTGCCCGTACAATTCCATATTGCGTCAATTGGCAAGTCAAAGAGAACATTTTTGTGAATGGCGTTGAAGTGAAAACTGACTTAAAACGGCTGTTTAAAATCATCAAAGATTCAGGTTATCGAGGCTATATTCCGATTGAAACGCTTGGGAAAGGCGACCCAAAAGTGAAAGTGGCTAAGTTTATTGAAGAAGTAAGAGAGGCGATGAAATGAGCATTTTCTAACTTAAAAATGCCTTTTATACTGAGGGGGGTAAAATATTGTCACACCTTTCCGAAAGCTTTTAACTTTCGGAAAGGTATTTCACGACTAATCAAATTATGAAAAAAACAACCACAATACTCTTTTTTCTCTTAGCAACCGCTGTTTGTTCGGCACAAAAACAAACGGCTGTTCAACTAAACGTTCATTGGCAAACTTATTTGGCGCAACACGATTTAGTATGGGATAAAATGCCCGGCGATTACTTTGAAGGCGCATTTGTCGGCAATGGTTTATTGGGAACTATACTTTTTAAAGACGATATTGATACCAATGCTCTGCGTTTTGAAATCGGCAGAACGGACGTGTTTGACCACCGCACAAAAGAACCGAGTGCTTATGAAAC
>JANMJN010001325.1:0-2790 GCA_031371355.1 Saprospiraceae bacterium | reverse complement strand
TGAAAATAGGATAATCGTGTTCTCATCTAAACCCAAATTTTTGATTTTATCCATGACGATACCGACCTGCGCATCCAAAAAAGTTATCATCGCCGCGTAGGTACTGAGGGGGTGCTTTGAAGCAGCGTAACCCTTCTGACCATAGTAAGGTTTTTCATCAAATTGCCCAATATATTGCTGAATAGATGCATCAGGTGCTTGCAAAGAGACATGGGGCAGCGTATATGGTAGGTAGAGAAAAAAGGGCTTTTCCTTGTTTTTTGTGATAAAATTCAAGGCTTTTTCCGTCAATTTATTCGGCGCATAATCCTTTCCTTTGAAATAATCAAAGTCCGCATCAATGGCTTTTAAAGGATCTAAAGGCTTGTGTACAAAGATGAAAGGGTTGCTCAAAGTATCCCATTTATTATTTTCCCAAAGATGTGTAGGGTAATGATTATGCGCTTGCTTTTGGTCTAAATAGCCGTAATAATAGTCAAACCCTTGATTCAAGGGCGTGCCGGTTGTGTTATTCATACCCAAGCCCCATTTGCCACATAATGCCGTTGTGTAACCCACTTTTTTGAGCATTTTTGGCAGCGTGAAAGTCTCATTTGGCAACGGCATTTGTCCGCCCTCATTCTCATCTTCAAAACCGCCTAATTCATAATTGCCTCGAATATAGGAATGACCGCCATGTTTTCCTGTCATCAGCATACACCTCGACGGCGCACAAACGGGCGCACTCGCATAGTGCTGTGTGAAACGCATACCCTCCTTTGCCATGCGGTCAAGGTTGGGCGTTTTGATTTTTTGCTGCCCATAACAACCCAATTCAGCATAACCCAAATCATCGGCATAGATGTAAATGATATTGGGTTTTTGTACCTTTTTAGGGCTATTTTGACCCCAAAGTGTCGTGAAATGGCTTAATATAAAAAAAAAGAATAGATGTTTTTTCATTGTTGAAAAAGTTGAATTTATAAAATATCCTGAGGGGTGTCAAAATACAGCAAAACTTTTGATTTTCACTTTACCCACTGCCTGTACTATTTCCAATGCCACTCGTTCGTAGTTTTGTTTTTCAACAGGACAATCAAAAATGAAACGATGTCCAATGCACGAGCCTTCAAACACGGTTTCCCATTGCCCATTTTTTTTACCTTTTATCAAAAACGATCTGACTCTTTCGCCTTGTTGAATATCTTCTTCTACAACTATTTTTTTTACTATTTTTCCTTTGGGTATATCCAAAACAAAATTATTAGAACTATTCTTTTTTTCAGATAAAGCATTGCCATACAATGCTTTAAGTTGGCTACCAAAAGCTAAAAGGGTATCTGAATCTGCCTTTGGCAACAGTCCTTTGTCATTGGGTGTTAAACCCAAAATGAGTGAGGTATTATGCCCAACAGACTTATCGTACATCGTTAAAAGGCTGTTGACAGGAAAAATATGTGTTTCGTCATTGGGTTCCCAAAACCATTCGTGCCGCCCTTTGTAGCCACGCAAAGGCGCATCGGACATGGCGGGTATGTAATATTTACCATCGGGATAGCCGTATTTTATGGGTTTAAAATCCATCGCATCACCGCGTTTGTTGAACCAAACGGAATCAGTGAAAGAACCCCAACAGGGATATGGCACCGTGCCAGACTCTGAACCGCCCCAGCGCATATCTGCCCGTTGTAAATTGTGGTAAAATAAGCAATTGGGCTGATATTTTTCGACAATTGACAACACATCGGGACCGCCTTGCGCGGGACCATGTGCACCACCATCGAACCAAATAATTGACCAATCGCCATACTGCGTACACAGTTCTTTGACCATGCCTTCGCACATTTTATTGTAAAATTGCTGCCTGTTTTTCGCAAATTCGTTATCGCCTTGCACCTTAAAATCGTGCACACCCATGAATGAATTCCACCGAATACCGACAAAAATACCTGCTTTTATGCCATATTTTTGACACGATTTGACAAAATCTCGGACAATATCGCCTTTGCCATTGCGCCACTTAACTGCTTTCAAACAATAAGGATTAACATCGCTTTGATATAAAGCAAACCCAGTTTCGTGCGTAACGGTCAGAATCGCCATTTTAAACCCCGCTTTTTTAATCGTTTTTATCCATTGGTCGGTATCTAATTCCGTTGGATTAAAAATATTGACATCGGGAATGGGTTGTATGCGGTTATTGCTTTGCACGTAATTTTTACCATCAAAAACGTGTAAATCATAGCTAAAAAGAGCCACTAATTCGGCATCTTGCCAAGTTAATTGCGTCGCAGTTGGCAATGGTACATCTTGCGCTTTCGCAACAAAAGCATTGACAAAAAAGAGGTATAAAAAGAGTATTTTCCGTTTCATTCGCTGTTTTTTTTATTAAAAATAACTGATTTGAACTACCGCACGACCACCTCATCCACAAAAACCCAAGAACCGCCGCCCGCCGACGGATGCCAATTAAAGAGTTTTTGAGTGCCCACAACCGCAAATTTCACATAGCGGCAAGTGCCTATATTTTGTTCAAAGTTAAAATTATGCGTAACGCTTTCTTTCTTTTGGTCGCCTTCAATGGTTTGCGTTTGAAGAGTTCGATAATTCATGCCATCTTCAGAAACTGAGCAAGTGACGGATTTGGGGTGTAGAATCCAGCTTTTAGGGTCATACAGCGTTGAAATACTGATATTTTTAGGTTGTTTAAGCGTTTCGAGGTCGAGTATCAACTCGAAATCCTTAGCTTCCCAACCGAGCCAATGGGCTTTATAATCGTTTGCACCTTGAACGCCATTGGTCAAAATAGTT
>JANMJN010001305.1:0-6607 GCA_031371355.1 Saprospiraceae bacterium | reverse complement strand
GTTTCATATATTAAACCGTCCTCAATTGTTTAAAACTGCACCCGCCACATTACATCTGGAAAGAAACCAATTTGATATACCTTGTAAGTCTTGTTCTGGCTCACCGAATACCGTTCTTGAAAGATATTTTTATGATTTGTAACGTTCTGAAAATCAAGGAAAAACTGCTGTGTAAACTGCCTTTTTGATGAATTCAGCGTGTAACCCAATTTCACATCCCAACGGAAATACGGCGATTGTTGCTCACTATACGCCTTTGATTCATTGCGGACTTCTTCACCTTTGGCTTTAGATGCCACTAAGTCAATCGGCGTTTGATAACGACCACCTGCTGTTGTCAATTTTGTATCCAATGTGAAGGCATTTTGCTTCTTTTTGCCAAATTTAAACTCTTTTCCGGCTAAAAGATTGACAATATAGTTGGAATTAAAAGCCGTATTGCGCTCAATACCGTCTGAACCTTTGTATTTTGAATCGAAAAGCGAAGCCGTTAGCAAGGTGTACCAACCTGCTGAAAAGAATTTTTCAACGGTCATTTCCAAGCCAATATTTTTTCCAGAACCTTCATTCATCAAACCCGAAGGGACAAAGAAACCAAAATCTGCGCCTTGATTCAACATGGAATACGCATTTGACTGCTGACTTTCGATCGGTACCCCCCTCAGTATTTGGTAGTACGTTTCGATTCTGCCATGCCAATCAGAGCCAATTTTGACATCATATCCTACTACAAAATGATGACTTTGGGTGAAATCAAGTCCCAAATTCGTCTTTTTCAGCGTTCCGTCGGGCATTCTTTCTTCATCAAGCATGACAGGCAAAGGCTGCATTTGATTGTGCAAACCATAGCCAATACTGAGGGATTGGTTGGGTTTTACATAATAGTTGACCGCCAAACGGGGCTCTATCGCATAGTTTTTATTCACTTCAAGGTACTGCGTATGGATACCTGCGTTGATGGTCATTTTGTCGCTCGGCTTGTATTGTGCTTGAGAATAGAGCTCCGAAAGCGTCATTTGACCATTTGACGTGCGGAAAGGCACCCAAATATTGTTGCTATCAAGGCTTTTTGAATCAATATCGAGGTTCATATTTTGAACCAAAACACCCGTCCGCATTGACCATTGCGCATTAAATTTTTTGTTAACATAACTTGAAAGGCGGTATGTTGTGACAAAATCGTTGATGTCGAGATTGTGCTGTTTTTTTATAGAACCTTTATCTTTATATACATTGAACGTATTGCCCGAATGTGAAGCTGAAAGTACCGTGCGAACGTAAGTGTTGTTGTTCACAATAATATTGTGTCGTAAACCGATGATACCCAATTTGGAGTCGGCATAACTGTCTTCGGATTTGTCGGCAAACAAGTCGTCTTCACTCAGTTCTTCGCCAATAAAGTTAATATTGCTCAATGCACCGATGCCGAAAAGAGAGAACTTGCCGAGTTTCGTTTGCCCTAAATCCACATTGAAAGTCAAGTCTTTATAACGGGGCAAAGCAGCTGTTCCAACATTAATACCTGCCTTTTGTGCCAGTTCAACAAAAGAATGGCGGTAGGCAACGACGAATGAACCGTTTTGTCCATTGCCACTTGCCTTTTGCCCTTTCATACTGAGGGGTCCTTCCACCATCGCTTCAAGACCAGAGAAAGCGGATAGTTGAGCCGTAAATTCATATTTTTCTTTGTTGCCATTTCGCAAACCGATGTCGAAAACGCCTGCGTTGGCATTGCCATATTCGGCAGGAAAAGCGGATGTTAAGAAGTCCGAATTGCGAATCATATTCGGGTTCATGGCTGAAACAGGTCCGCCCGTTGTACCTAAAGTTGAAAAATGGTTTGGGTTTGGAATCGGAATGCCTTCAAGCCGCCACAAAACGCCTGTTGGTGAATTGCCGCGAATAACAATGTCATTTCGGCTGTCGTTGTTCGTGGCGACACCTGCGAAATTGGCTGCCAGACGGCTGACATCGTTGCGTCCACCTGAATAACGTTGTACTTCTTCGACGTTGAATTGGCGCGAAGAAATCGTTGCCAATTCGTTCATTGTCAATGTTTTATCCACTTTACCAGAGATGGTGATGGCATCGAGTTTTGTGACCGATTCTTCAAGCGAGACGGTCAAAACGGTTTCTTTTCCTGCATTAACAACGATATTAGGGCGTGTTGAAACATTGTAACCAATAAAGCTAATTTGGAGTTGGTAACGACCTGTCGGCACGTTTGGCATATTAAAAACGCCGTTTTCGTCGGTAACAGCACCTATAAGAGGCTTCGTCCCTTCGATGACAACGGCAGCCCCGACAAGCGGTGATTCGGCTTGTTTGTCCAAAACGACGCCGCGAATGGTTTGGGTGATTTGAGCAAAGCTAAAATTCAAAAAAGTGAGTGATAGGAGTGTTAGAAACAGTCGAGTGGTTTTCATAAAATTTAGATTTTTTGTTAAACAATTGAGCGATTTTAAGACATTTGAAAGGGATACATCCCCTTATAATTGATAGCACAAAAGTCTATCGAAATACTGAGGGGGGCAAATGAAAACCGATGAATTGTCAAAAATGCAGTATGAACTGTCAAGGCATAAAAAAACGAGAGCGACATATTCGTCGCCCTCGTCGTTTAACAAACCCTTTTCGTCAGAAAAGAACAAAATAATTGTGATTGGAATATCTCGCATGGTCTTTAAAAACCATGCGAGATATAGCAACTGTATTATGGGTTTGAAATTTTGTAAAGATTAGTTTGCAAAATTTGCAGCAAATTTAGAAATAAATTCATTGTAAAGAGGTATTTTGTTTTATGTTTTTATTTAAAAAAGTAAATAAAAATCCATTTTTAATAACATAAATCTTAATAACGTTTTTTTTTCATAGAATAGTAAAGTTATTTACCTTTGATAATAATTGCGGTATTTGCAAAATTTGCAAACTTTAGATAAAGATGCGGAGAGGGCAATTCCATTATTCATCATTCATTATTCGTTATTTCTTATGAGTGTCACCTTACTTAAAAACGAACGGAAAGACTTGATTATGCGTCAAGTTAATATCCATACAAGGGTCACTTTTAGCGACTTGAGTACTTTGACCAATGTGTCGGAGGATACGATTCGGCGAGACCTTAACGAGTTGGCTTTGGAAGGGCGCGTTATCAAAGTTCGGGGTGGTGCGATGGTCAGTACTTATCATCCCAATGCCTTACAAGCCGAGGTTTATGCCTTGAGCAGCAAGAAGATTATCGCTCAAAAAGCCTTGAAATTGATACAAAATGGGATGTATGTATTGATTGGTGGTGGTACGACGGTTCGTGAATTGATACGTATGATTCCCGATTCGTTGAAAGCGACTTTTATTACGGTCAACCCTTTCACCGTTATGGATTTGGTTGAAAAACCCCATGTAGAAACGATAATGATTGGTGGGAAAATATCGAATTACAGCCGTATGTCAGTCGGTGGTAATGTGATTCAGAAACTGTCGGAGATAAAAGCTGACCTCTGCATCATGGGTACAAACGCCATTAACCCAACTGATGGCTTGATGGATTCGGATTGGGAAAGTGTGCAAGTCAAAAAAGCGATGATAAAATCGGCTGAAAAGACGGCTATTTTGTCAATTTCAGAGAAATTGAACTCCTCAATGCGTCTTAAAATTGCGGATTGGAACGAAATGGACTACCTTATTACTGAATTGAACCCAACGGACAATCAATTGAAACTTTATACTGAGGGGGTGGTTTTGATATAGCCTTTGCCTTTTTTTACTACTTTTGCCGCATGGCAATATCATACAAACCACGTACCGCCTACCTACTCATAGGTTCAAACAAAGGCGATAGAAAAACATTCCTTGCACAGGCGGTTGAAAAAATTCATCGCATGGTTGGTCGCGTCACTGAAAAGTCGCGTCTTTATGAGACTCAGGCTTGGGGGGTGACGAATCAATCGGATTTCATCAATCAAGCGGTGGCGGTCGAGACATTGCTCAATCCACAAAAGCTGTTGGAGCAAATCCTCAAAATTGAGAACGAAATGGGTCGTGAACGCACCACAAAATGGGCGGAACGAACAATTGATATAGACATTTTGCTCTATGATAATTTTGTGGTCAATGAACCCAATTTGGTTATACCACATCCTGAATTACCCAAACGCAATTTTGCGCTCATCCCTTTGATGGAAATTGCTGGCGAGGTCGAACACCCTGTTTTGCATTTGACGATTGAGGACATATATATGGACAGTAAAGACCCGCTTGATGTGTTTATGCTTGATTGAATTGTTGTATTGTTGATATGGTTGTATTGCTGTATGCTGATATGGTTGTATTGTTGGATAGCCATACAGGAATATTAACAATACAGCAATACAACCATATTAATAGTACAACAATACAGCAATACAACAATTTAACAATAACAAAAGTGAGCAACCATTCACCATTACCCTATAATTTCATTGCCATCGAAGGCAATATCGGTGCAGGCAAAACGACCTTTTGCGAGTTGTTGGCGCGTGACTTTAACTGTCGGTTGATACTCGAACAGTTTACAGACAATCCATTTCTACCTCTTTTTTATGACCAACCTGAACGCTATGCTTTTCCCGTCGAATTGTTTTTTATGACTGAACATCATAAGCAATTGCAAACGGCATTTTCTTCTGGTGCCGACCTTTTTACCCCCCTCAGTATAGGCGACTATTTTTTTCTAAAAACCTTGCTTTTTGCTAAAAACAACTTGAATGAAGCAGAGTTTCGCCTGTTTCAACGCCTTTTTGAAGTCTTAAATACGGCTTTTCCGAAACCCGATTTACTCGTTTATCTCCATCGGAGCGTTGAAGATGTCATGAAAAACATCCGCAAAAGGGGACGCAATTTTGAAACTGAAATCTCTGCTGAATATTTGACGGGTATCCAAAATGTCTATTTTGAATATTTTAGAACTGAAACCGAATTACCCATTTTGATTATTGATGTTGAAGACATTGATTACAAAAATGATGAAATTGCCTATCAAAAATTAGTCGCCCTGTTACATCAAAAACATGAGCGTGGTGTCCATCGCTTATCCATTAATGACTGATTGTCTGCTCTTTTGGATGAAAGTTACGTGAAAACAAGCCGAAAAGTTGCCAAATATCAATAGAAAACGCAAGCGAATTGACGTAACAGATTGTACTATATCATCGTGTCATAATAGAACATGTGAAAGGATAAGTATCTTTATTAGAGGCACTTGAAGATATCGAAAATAGTTTATAACAATTTAACTAAAGAACTATGTCGTGTCACGCTATACGGTTAAGCTTGAGCTAATGCAGAGGCTTTAAATCTGTAACATTGTATTATTAATTAAGAAATAAAGGTTAGCGTATTTTTTTAACCACGACTAAAAAATTCATTTGTACAGAATTGTAAAATTTGAAGAAAGAAAGGGTGATTTAGCTACTCATTAACACAAAACTCATTAACACCATTTTTCTAAAAACGGATTTTTAGCATATTTTTTTTACAAACCAATAACTCTTGGCTTACATTTAGTTTAATGTTTGTCTATTTTAAAAAAAAGATAAATTGTATATCATTAAAAACATGAGATGTACACATTTATCTTTTTCTGTTTGAACACTTTCATATACGACATTTATCCCCCCCTCAGTATCAACTACCTCCAATTGCCTCATAACGGCAATCATAACTGACAGCTGTGGGCGCGTTTTTTTTGAAGTTAAAACTACTGTTATTTGTGAAAACGTATCCGTGAGCATAACTGCCAGTAATTCAACAGTTTGTGTAGGTGGTTCTGTTGTTTTAACAGCTACTGTGACAAATGGCTCAGCAGGCATTGGTTATCAATGGCAATCTTCGCCAGATGGTACCACATGGTCAAATATCATTTGTGCAACAGCAGCAACTTATGCACCTTCAACCGCGACTCCGGTGAACTTGCGCTTTCGCGTACTTATTTTTAAATGAGGGTCTATGTGTGGTAATGCAATCTCCAATGACATACCTATAACAATTGTAGCAGACCCCTCAGTATCCGTTGCTATTCCGCCCGCAATTGTTTGCATAGGCGCAAATGTCACTTTAACAGCGACTCCTACTGTCGGTTTGGGGACTTGTTCGATTCAATGGCAATCAAGCCCCAACGGAACAACTTGGACCAATACTCAGTGGGGCAACAGGCACGACTTACAATGTCATATGTTTGGGTGCATCAACACGTTATCGGGTACAATTGGTTTCCTGTACAGGCAATGGGTGTTGTAACCAATGTGTACTCATTTCGTAAGATGAAAGAATAAATCAAATAGACTGTTTAAACAATTTCGATCTAAAAACTTTAAGATGTCAAAAAGGTATTTATCAGCATTATTATGGCTACCAGTATTGCTATTCAGCAAAACCCTTGTAGGGCAAAACATTGGTGTCAAAACAGTGACACCACAAGCCGTTTTAGATGTCAATGGTTCAGTCGCCATGCGCGAAGGCACCCCCCTCAGTATCGCCAACGGTACGAACAACAATGTGACGATAGACACCATGAGTTTTTACCGTATCACTGCCCCGACCGCTGTTTTTACAATTACAGGCTTCACTAATG
>JANMJN010001242.1:0-2214 GCA_031371355.1 Saprospiraceae bacterium | reverse complement strand
CACTCAAGGCACCTGCATCGCTTGTCGTTGTAATATTTTGACAATCAATGTTTTGAATTAAAAAAAGAGCAAAAAAAAGAAAAATTGGTATTCGTAAAGTCATCATAATCTATTTTTTTAAAGCTCAAAAATGAGCATAAGAATTCACAGAAACATCACTAAACGGATTTATTCGTTTTTGGACAAAAAGAATCCCGAATTTTGTAACAACAAAATTCGGGATGACTCATGTTTTTAAGATTTATATTTTTGTTATTTCAATGGTTTTAAAGTGTAACCTTCTTTTTTTAACAAATTGACTACTCCTTTTTGACCACCTAAATGCCCCGCACCGACTGCAAAAAAAGTCTGTTTTAGTTTCATACTTTTTGCCATCAGCGGAATCCAATTGAGGTTTCGAGTCGTGACGAGCAGCGTTTCGTATTGCCCCAAACCTTCGCTGTCCGTGCCTGAATTGAGCATACTCGCCATGGTTTCAATGTCTTGTGCTTTATACATTTCTACCATCTTACTGAATTCGCTGTCACCCTCCTTTGAGCCTGTTTTGATAGATTTGACGAGCATTTCAGCTTGTGCTTTGTAGGGGATGGAGTCAAAAATGCCCATTTGGAATTCCATCGTTTCCAAGCCGCCAAATTCTTTTTTTTGTTTTTCGGCTATGTGCATGATTTCAAATTCGTAAGAAACCGTCTTTTGGTCGGTTGATGTGGTATCGAGAGGATTCATTTGTGCCCCGTCGCCATCCACTAAAGCCGATAAAAACATGGGTTTTACACGCTCCAATATCATCATAGGCATACCGATTGAGTCAAAACGGTTTTTAACAAGCGTATAATCTTCAGCAGAAATCAAGTCGCGTAGGCGTGTACCGTTGGGCATCATCGCTTTCATAAATACTCCCATGAGTGCTATCGGATTACTCATATCTTTCATATTGATTTCAAAAGTCACTTTTTCGCTGGCTGCGATGGCTTTTTTAGCCTCATCGCTCAAGAAAAAGTCTTGTTTTGGTATCATGTGAATTGTGCCGTAGAGGTAGGACGGTTTTTTCAAATCTTTACCACTGATTTCCCACAATAAGGCATTTTCGGGGTTAGATACTGAGGGGGTTGCTAAAACGACTTCTGTTTGTTGAGCAGCCAAATTTAGGTTTCCAATGAACCCAATAGCAATAAAAAATAAGACTAAGTTTTTGATTTTCAACATTTTATTAAATGATTTTCGATTTTTAGTAGCGATTCTTTTTGTTAAATATTTTTTCAATGGGCGTTACCCATTGCTCACGGATTACGCCCTTTCAGGGCTTACTTACTTGTCACTTATCACTTAATTATTGGCATCAATATCCAAAACAATACTTAACAATAAAGTCAAATCTTCGTAATATTCTCGAATAAGGTCGAAACTGACATTGGATTGCCAAAGTGCTGGCTCTAACAAGTCTTTTTCTTGTGCGACTGCAATGTAAATGTCGCTTCCTATAAATGAAATATAGACCTCTTTTGTTTCTTTATTTCTGTAATTTAATATCGCTTCTTGCATTTCGGTTGACAAAAAGCCGCGTGTATTGGCATTTGCCGTAGCATAAACGACAAAAGTATGCATAAATTTTTGGGTGAGGTTATCAAATTGCCGCCCACCTTTAGCGGTGAATGATTTTATGGTTTTGGATAAAAATTGACGTTCATGGCGTGGCAAAACAAGGATTTCTCCTGTTTCAGGTTGTACCTGACGGCGATAGCGGGCATGAAGCATAACGCCGCGAAAAACATCATCGAGCCGATTGCGTACAGGCGAAAACTCTTTAACCGATAGCTCACTCATTTCAAAATCCAATTCACCCATTTCACCTTTGATGTAGTCCTCGCCGACATAATCGGGCGCAGCAGAATTGAACAAACGACTGGCTTGAAAAACGGCGGGCGATATCGAAGCCTTTTCCATATATTTTAAAGGCACATTATAAGTCACGTCATTGTCAATGAAATCAAGCAATAAGGTCACGACTTTGGGTTTAAATGTCGCCCGAAAATTCTCCCATTCATTGAACATATAAGTGATATACAGCACAAGTGGAATGACCAAAACAAGGGTCAAAACAAGGATATTGAGATAAAATTGAAGAAAAATAATGCCCAAAATGGTTAAAAAGGCGATACCCATGACGGTCAACAAATGGTGTCGCTGCCGTTCCATGCGCATCAGTTCTGGATG
>JANMJN010000855.1:0-9388 GCA_031371355.1 Saprospiraceae bacterium | reverse complement strand
TATCTTCATTGCCTCAATGGCCTTAGCCTGATAGCCTTGGTTAGTAACATTATTGTATGCTTTGACTTCTTGGTCAATCGCATTCTTTATCATTGTATTCGACTTATCAACAATCTCATTACTACTTTGCATGCCTTTATTTAAGGCATAGAATGCGTTGATAATCTCCGCCGATACGTTCAAGGCAAGCATCGCGGTCAGAACGAGATACATCAAGTTAATCATTAACTGCCGCGGTTCCTTAGGTATTGACATTTTTTATTCTTCCTTTTGAAGTTTTTAAAATTGGTTTCTAAAATCTGTCATTGGGCAATTGTCACGAACTATTGAATAGAAACCTCAAAATACTGAGGGGAATGACGAAAGACGAAATGACAAATGACAAATATTATTTGCCCCCTACATTTGACATAGCCGAAAGCATGCCACCATAGACTGCATTGAGCGAACCCAAGTTCTTATTCAATGATGCCAATTGCTCTTTGTAAACTTTTACATCATTAGATGCAGAGTTCATATCAGCCATAGCCTCAGTCAATTTTGTATAAAAGTTGTTCATCGTTTTGATTTGATCTTGCGTACCGCTAAAATCCACTTCTTGCAATGCTTTAAGAGAACCAAGGCTTTTTGACATACCTTGTAACTCGGTCAACATACCGCTCAATTTATTTTCAACGATTTCGCCGTTTAAACCGGGCAATTGAGGTTGGTGTGCACCACCTGTTCCACCTAATTCGATAGGTCCTAATTTAGAATTATAGTCCGCGAGACCTGGAATGATTTTATCCCAATAGTAATCGGGTTCTGGTCCCAATATACCAAGCATTAAAAATAAACCCGCCTCTACGGAAAGACCTAAGATAAGCATTTCTGATGCCAAAGGCCAGCTTTCAATTTTGAATAAAGCACCCATCAATACGATAGAGGCACCGACACCAATAATTAAGTTTTTAAGATACTTAAAACCTTTTGATTTGACGAAACTCATTGTTTTTTACTTTAGAAAAAAGGTTAAGAAAATATTTTTCGATTTTTTAATTCCAAACAGAGAGTGTTTTCAACAATGCTCTTTTTGCAAAAAAGCATTGTTAAAAACCAAATAATAGACACTAATTTATTATTTTAGTACAAAAGGCGAGTATTGCCCTGAGTATTTAGTCGGATACTGAGGGGTGGTTTTAAAGCACCCCTCAGTATTTTATGTTCGTTTTTTTTATTAAAAGTCGTTGATTGAACGACCCAAGAATGTCAAAGCACAACGGAAACCGATATAAGATTTTGTTGTATCTTGGAATTCATACGTGCGTGTACCTGTTTGTAGGTAATACGCAATATCTTTCCATGAACCACCGCGAATTACTTTACGTTTTTTTGCGGGTGGGTCGGTATCTTGGGCATCGTAACGATAGTCAGGTTCCAAGTCATGTAGTCCTCCAGTATTATCAGTATAAGCCGTGATAGTCCACTCTGCAACGTTTCCTGCCATATTATAGAGACCGTAATCGTTCGGGAAATAAGCATCTGCTTTTACGGTGTACATACCACCATCTTCTGGATAATTCCCGCGACCAGGTTTAAAGTTCGCCAATAAACAACCTTTCGAGTTACGTGTATAGTAACCACCCCAAGGATAAGGGGCGAGGTCGTGACCACCACGAGCTGCATATTCCCATTCAAACTCTGTAGGCAGTCGGAAATCCTCTGTATTCACGTCTTTGCTACCACGATAGGTATTCCAAAGTTTTGTACGCCACCAACAGAAAGCACGTGCCATGTGCCAGTTGACACCAATAACAGGATAGTCATCGAAGGCTGGGTGCCAAAAGTAGTTACGCGTCATCGGTTCATTGTAAGAGTATGCAAAGTCACGAATCCAGCTAAGTGTGTCTGGATATACGATTACCTTCTTTTTTACGATGAACTCTTGGCGTGAGTAACGCTTGCTCTGGTCTTTCGTGTCAACAGGGCGTTGCCAGTTGCCATTGTAATGCGCTGCTTTTTGCCAGTCATAGTATTCATACTCGACAACAAATTTCTCTGCATTATACTCCGTTCTACCATCAAACTTGTCTTTTCCTTGGTAAAACAAGTCAGCGAGCGTTTCGTCCGCCCAATCTATTTCCTGTTCCCAGTCAATAATTTGCTTGCCGTCATCGCCCTCAATATAATGGTCGAGTTTGGTATGAGCTAAAGAGTCACGTACCCATTCTATGAATTGGCGGTACTCATTGTTCGTAATTTCCGTATCGTCCATGAAGAAACCTTGTATAGAAACAGATTTCGGACGATTAACGTAACTACGGCTCATATCCTCGTCACTTGGACCCGCATGAAACTCCCCAGAAGGAATATAAACCATGCCGAAAGGATTAATCCCTTTCCAAGTCGGGCGATCTTTCGCGCCTAATAGTTGACCGTTCTCTTTTTTGCCACACGAAGCCCAAGTAAGCCCCAAGGCAACCAGCATTAGAATAAGTGCTTTTGATTGTCTTTTCATTGCTTTAATTCTCGATTATCCCTCAATTTTGTGAAATGACAGGCTGTCCCTTTTGAAAAAAACGCCCAAATATAGAATGTTTTGCAGAGATACAATAACTGAATAAGTTTTTGTTTATACAATTCGTTGATTTACAAACTATATCCTTAAAAATGTCATAAAAAAACGATGCTTCTGACAATTAAGTATGTTTAAAGTCATTTTTTTGTGACTATTATTTTAAAAAAATTGTAAAATTTCTTTTTCATAATGTGTCAAGAAGCCTTTCTTATCTTCTGTAAGTTCAAAATTCAAAAACGCGGATTGTAAATAATTGGCGGTAGTTTCCCTCTTCCAAATTCTTTGCCAATATTGTACTGTAAAACTATTTCGTGTCCTCCCTGAGTTACATTTTTTAATGTAGATATCGTAATATCATACGCATAAGCAAGCATTAGCTTAGAACTTAACTTGAAACCGCCAAAAATAGTAGCAGCATCCTGCGTCGTTTTACTAAAACCTCTGAACGAACCACCCAGAAAAAAATTATCATTTAAACGCACAAAAGTGGAAAATTCTGCTTGAGTTTGTATGCCATCAGAGCGAATCATGACTGAGGGGTGCAAACTTAGGCTACTCATTACATCAAACCGAGTAGCTGCATAAGCCGAATAATGACGCTTCAAACTAACCTCCGTCACCTTTTGACTTACTAAAGAGAGCGTCGGTTGGGTCAAATCTCCTAAAAAAATACCCGCATCAATTTTTTCGCTTTTGAAAAAGACACCCGCATCAAACGTTGTTACCATACCATTTAGTGCAGCCGTATTCAAAATCTTATCTTGATGGTCAATCACGCCTTGATTATAGTCACCACTGGGTGTCCGCAATTTTGCACCGTCTATTGTCCCTTGTAAGATGCCGCCCGCAACACCTACTGATAATTGGGCATCACCCATTTTTTTTATATAATTATACGTGAGCTTTGCGCTCAAACCATTTCTTGCCCCAATACTTTCATTGGTTACTTGAATACCCACGCCACTACTAATAATGCCAAGCGGCAACGATACATTAATGTATTGTGTCTGTGGACTACCCGGCAAACCTACCCATTGTGACCGAAATCCGCCTGTTGCAACAAGGGTTTTATCCAAACCACCCGCAGCTGGGTTTTCGCCATACGGATTGAACATATATAAACTAAAGTGTGCGGGCTGTTGCGCCACTACAACACTGATGTGAAATATTAAGAGACAAAAAATGTAAATATTTTTCATGGTTCATACATTTAGATTCGTCTTTTTATAAAACAAGATTTTATTCTTCATTCACAGTATTTTTAGCATTTCTTCAATCGTTTGAACAGGCATTTTACAAGCATAATTTTGGCAAATATAAATCAAAGATTGCCCCCCCTCAGTATTCCCGCTTCGACCTGACAAAAGTGGAAACATTGTATCTTCCTCAACGCTCGACATCAGGATTTTATTTGGTAAAAAAAGTGCATTGATGTTTTTGCTTTTTGAATGCGCATCCACACCGACAACAGCCATTTCATAAGGTGGAAAAACCAATGACAAAGCGCTGCCTGCCCATTTAGATAAACTTGAAGGATAACGTTCCACGGCTTCCTCGACCGATAATAACATCTTGATACTCAACAACTGATACGTTTTATTGTCAAATATATGCCCTAATCGTTGCAAGTTTCGAACCATTGTTGCATTACCCGAAGGCGTTGCCGAGTCGTATAAATCTTTTTTGCGCAGCAAAATATCTTTCTGTTTTGCGGACGTAAAATAGAACAAATTTGCAGATTCATCAAAGAAATTTTCTATCGTATAATCGGTGTATTGCTTGGCTATTTCAAGATATTGTTTGTCAAATGTGATGCCATAAACATCCAATAAAGCTTCAATTAAATAAGCATAATCTTCTAAAAAACCATCGTATTGCGCCTGCCCATTTTTGTAGGTATGATATAAACCAATGCCTTCTTTTTGTTTGAATTTTTCAAAAATAAAATCCAAGCCATCAACAGCTACTTTTCGATACCCCTCAGTACACAAAGCTTCATGCGCTCGCGCAAAGGCGGAAATCATTAACGCATTCCAAGATAGCAAGATTTTATCATCTAAGCCTGGTTTTATGCGTTTTTCACGTATTTCAAACAACTTTGTACGACATTTTTGCAATTTACCCTTTAAAACTGACACATCTATACCCGCCTCATTTGCAAATTCTGAATAGCTTTTTTGTCGCCAGAGGATGTTGTTTTCTTCCCAATTACCCTCTTCAGACACGTCGTAAAAGTCACAAAAAAGAGGTGCATCTTCGCCGAGTATCGCCTCAATTTCTGCTTTTTCCCAGACATAGAATTTGCCTTCAACACCTTCTGAATCTGCATCATAAGCTGAATAAAAACCGCCATCGAGTGCTGACATGTCTCTAAGGATGAATGTCAAAGTTTCTTCAATTGTTTCGCTGTAAATATCCTTTTTTGTTAGTTTATAAGCATCACTTAAGGTCGTTATTAACAAAGCGTTATCATACAACATCTTTTCAAAATGCGGAATTAACCATTCTCTATCCGTCGCATAACGGGCAAAGCCACCTCCTATTTGATCATAAATACCGCCTTGAATCATTTTAATCAGTGACAATTCTGCCTGCGCCAAAGCCTCCTCATTTTTTGTATAAAAATGATAATCCATCAAAAACTGAATAGACATTGTTGATGGGAATTTAGGCGCACCGCCAAAACCACCCTCCACTCGATCAAATCGTTCACGCAAAGCATAAAAAACGTTCTCTAAATAAGATTTATTAAAAACAGATGTCGTATCACCTTCAACTTTCAACAAATCCCCCCCCTCAGTATTTTTGACATAATTTTTATCCGAATTCCGAATAATATCCGTCAACTGATTCGCTTGTTGTTCCACAACATCGCGTTTTTGTTGAAAAGCATTGGACAAATTGTACAAAACCTGAATCCACGACGGTCGTCCATAAGCTGATTGTGGTGGATAATAAGTACCCGCAAAAAAGGGTCGTCCATCGGGTAACAGAAAACAATTGAGGGGCCGGCCACCACTGCCAGAGATGATTTGACAGGCTTCCATGTATATTTGATCCACATCTGGTCGCTCCTCTCTATCCACTTTGATACAGACAAAATGTTGGTTCATAATATCTGCAACATCTTGATTTTCAAACGATTCGCGCTCCATAACGTGGCACCAATGGCAGGTAGAATAGCCAATACTGACAAGTATTGGCTTATTTTCTGCCTTCGCACGCGCAAAGGCTTCAGGTTTCCATGCATACCAATCGACAGGATTGTGAGCATGTTGCAATAGGTAAGGAGATGTTTCGTGTATAAGATGGTTCATAATGTATTGTATTTTAATAATTTATGTGCCTACAAAAAATGAATCTAAATTCAAGACAAAGAACAATAAGAATTGTTTTAGAACAACGAATATTCGCTAAAAATTAAAAAAGTCGTACATTTGGACGAATCAGCAGAGATGCCGTTGTTTTTCACTTCACTCGTTTTAATAGCCAGGCAATGAGTCAAAAATCACAAAATAACAAAATAATTCTTGGATTAAAGGTGCGTCAGTTGCGTACTGAAAAGCGACTATCATTTGCTGTCCTTTCCGAGCAGACAGGCATGTCTGTTAGTTATCTTAATGAAATCGAAAAAGGTAAAAAATATCCAAAAGATGATAAAATAAAACTGCTCGCCGATGCCTTAGAGACAACATCTGAATCTTTGATAAGTGCCGAGATGCCACAAAGCCTGTCAGCTGTCGAAGATTTATTGCAGTCTAATTTCTTGCATGAACTGCCGCTTGATTTGTTTGGTATAGAAATGAATAAAGTCGTTGAAATCATTGCCAATGCGCCAATACGTGTCGCGGCTTTCATTTCAACACTTGTAGAATTGAGCAGAAATTATGCACTCCGAGAAGAAAATTTCTATTTCGGTGCTTTGCGTTCCTATTTAGAATTACACAATAATTATTTTGAAGAATTAGAAGAAGCGGTTCGGCAATTTGTCAAACAAAACAAAGTACCAATAGGTCATTCCTTGCCCCATCATTTTCTGGCTGGTCTATTAGAGAAAAAATTTGGTTATAAAATCGTTGAAAATGGCTTAGATGCTTTTCCAGAGTTAAAAAACATTCGCTCTGTCTTTGTACCTAAAACCAAACAACTGTTATTAAACAGCAGCTTGAACGAGCAACAAAGTGCTTTCCAATTCGGTAAAGAATTGGGTTTCAATGCCTTATCCTTAAAAGAAAGAGCCTATACCGCTTCACTTCAAAGAGTCAAAACTTTTGACGAAGCGTTGAATCACTTTAAAGCAGGTTATTTTTCAGCCGCTTTATTGATGAATCGAGAAGTCTTTGTTAAAGACATGGAGAAGTTCCTAAAAATGGATAATTGGGACAATGGCGTATTTTTAATGCAATTGATGCAAAAATATCAAGCAACGCCTGAAATGTTATTTCAACGCATGACAAATGTGTTGCCGCATTTTTTTGGTTTAAATAAATTATTTTTCCTTCGTTTTGTTCATCGTTTAGAAGCCAATCAGTTTGATATTAGTAAAGAACTACACCTTAATAAGCGGCATCATCCGCATGGTAATGGTTTAGATGAGCATTATTGCCGTCGTTGGGTGTCTATTTCACTTTTGAATGAATTAAAAGATTTACAAAACAGTCAAACAGGAAGCCCTGATAATCCTAAAAAAGAAGAAACAATAGTCGGCATTCAACGCAGTCATTACTTTCAAACAAATGATGAATATTTGTGCATTACAATTGCCAGACCTTCAGGAACAAGAAATGTCAGTGTCACAATAGGGATATTGATTGATAATGATTTAATTCAAAAAATTAAATTTATCAATGACCCACAAATCAGTCATCGGGAAGTGTCAACCACTTGTGAAAGATGCGGTATAAAGGATTGTTCAGAACGTGCTATCGAACCACTTGTGGTTCAACAAAAACAACAACGCGCTAAAATAAATGATGCTTTAAAGAAAATACTTGACATTAAGCCCCCTCAGTAAAATGTCTTTCTTTTTACCATCATACTGGCAACTTCATATTAAGACAAAACAAGTTTTTTGATACTCGTGGTAAAAACCGAACCTTGCACTGTTGTGCAATACTTGAGCATTAGTCTTTAAACAGATGAACACTTTGCGCCATCAGTACTGTTTTCAACAGTTAAACCTCCCCCAAAAGTGAGTTGAATGCCCTTTCCAAAGCCCGCCCTTAGATAAAATCAATTGATGAATTTGTAACATTGGATAAGTTATAATATTTTAGCTTCTATGCCATATTTTGAACTTTTTTTTAATTGCTTCATTGTTACATAAACTTTGAAGTCAAAGACTTATAAGATACCATATAAAGGGTTTAGTAAACGAATTTTGATTGATTATTGATTTTATTGTGCACAAAAAAAATCAATAATCAATCAAAATTCGTTTACTAAACCCATATACAAAACTACTGAATACCGACATAAAGCGTTATTGTTATTTTCTTTTTGGTCGTATTATGCACCGTTAAACGATGATTGCCCGTTATGTTCACCTTAAACTCATTCGGGCTTTTCGGACCTGTTGTCAATGAAATATCTTGCAGCGTTGGCTCCGTCAAAAATCCTTCAATATCGCTGTTTTTAAAATCATAGCCAATGGTAAAACTTATTGTCTGCCCTTTTTTAGCATACATATTAAAATCAATTGAGCTGGTGGGGTTGATGGTTTTAGTGACATACGTATCAGATTTCCCTTTAGCAAATTGAACCGTAATAGGTTTTAGAGCACTTGTTTTACTCGTTGTACTACTACTACTACCTGTACAAAGCGCATCTTTATATTTACTGAACAAAGCTTTTGGCACATTATGTTCTTTCCACCAACAGCCAAAAGGCACATCGGTTGCGCCTAACGAATAGTCTATAACTTTCCAATTACCGTTTTCATATTTGAGCAAACCAAAAACACCATCGGCAAAAGACCCTGTATTGTATTGGGTTTTAAAAGGTGTTTTAGTGTAGTCCATCGCTTGTCCATTGGTTTGTTGAGGGGTAGCCACAACAAAAGCATAATTGGCATAAGACTGATAATCGCTTAGTGCCAATTGTGTAGGAATCGTTAATTTTTTAGCAATAAGTGCAGTCAATGCGTCTAAAGCCGCTTTTTTACGCACCCATTTTGCGCCAGAAATCGCTTCGTCAATTTGGGTTTGAACTTCCTGACGCGCACCCATACCAACCGCACCGACAGAAACTCTCGGCACATTATCGGGAATGGTATTATAAGTCAATAAAACCCGTTGTATCTCTTTGCGGACATTGTCTAATGGTAGTTTTTTCCCTTTAAATAAAATAGTCCCACTCTCATATTGGGTGACTTGAAGCGGTTGAGCTTGAGTAGATTTGGACTGTTTTGATTGGGCTTGTACAGGTTTAGGCTTGGTTTTAGGCTGGTCTTTTTTCCCACTACCATCGGCATACAAACTTGCTAATACTTCATGATAAACTTTATAGAGTTCACTACTGGCATCTGAAAGATAGCCTGATACGCCCAATCCAGGTCTTTCAGTACCCTGTTTTTCATGCTTTTTAAATTCAGCCGTCAATTTTTTTCTAAAATCTTCAGCACCTTTAATAGGTATATCTCCCCACATCATATTGCCTTTTTCATCTACGACAATTTCGATGTTTGAAGACGTTGAAGTTGGGTACTTGATTTGTTCTAAAGTGTCAAAAATTTTTGGACCGAGAGAAGGAGCCATGGAATCACCGTGTGGCAGCGGCGGTGTCGGTGGTGCCGAATTTTTATTTTTACAGGCACTAAAAAGTACGAAAAAT
>JANMJN010001225.1:0-3512 GCA_031371355.1 Saprospiraceae bacterium | reverse complement strand
GGCTGATGCGGTAATCAGCACTCTTGAACACATCGTCTGAGCGGCCCACGTACCAGAAATATCCGTCCTCATCGCGGCGCGCCACGTCGGACGTGCGGTAAAACTCGCCCGTCAGGCTCTATTTTGGGCGATAAAACACGCATGTTTCATCTTTCAACCAATGAAAAAGCGTTTATCAGACCTTCTCCCGCAGGTGATTCGCTGGGTGGAGTGGCACGGAAAACACGAGAAAGTATTGTTTTGTGTGAAGCGGCAGGTTTTGATGTCATTATTGTTGAAACCGTCGGTGTCGGTCAATCTGAAACGGCGGTACACTCTATGACTGATTTTTTTCTCCTTTTGTTGTTGCCTAATGCTGGTGATGAATTGCAAGGCATCAAACGCGGCATCGTCGAAATGGCAGACCTCATCGCTGTCAACAAAGCCGATGGTGACAATGAAAAAATGGCAAAACAAGCCAAAGCGTATTACAAAAACGCCTTGCATCTGTTGCCCATGAAAGAAAGTCAATGGACACCCCAAGCCGTAACGTGTTCCGCATTAAGCGATTTAGGCATCGCCGATATTTGGCATTTAATCAATGATTATCAGCGTTTTACAAAAGACAATCAATTCTTTTATGCTAATAGAAAAGCGCAATCGCATTATTGGTTGACGGAAAGTATTGAGTCTGCCTTGCAAAATTTATTTTACAAAGACCCCTCAGTATCTGCGGCATTTTCAGCCATTGAACGACAGGTTTTGTCGGGTGAAATATCGTCGTTTCGAGGTGCGGAGATGTTGATGGGGATATTTATGTCAACAAGTCCCCCCTCAGTATAAACCACTTTTTCACCTCAACAACGCATCAACCACTGCCAAACCACCACCCAACAACCGAGCAAGCGGTCTTTTCGACAATTTACCCCAACGAAACGGCTTCGCCGGAGATAACACTTGCCACTCAACAGCACAATGCAAGCCGCGATGTTCATCAAACAAAACGTCGGACATAACGATTCCAATGCCGATAACACATTGATTGTCAATCGCTAAAACGATGTCACCCTCATGGACACGTTGGCAAAACAACTTGGCTTGCGCGTAAGCTGCGCCATGCGGAGGCACTTCCAATGTATCCACAAATTGCATCAACGTCTGGCGATGCCATGTGCCGACTGCCGTGACAGCTTGCCGACAAATCTTTTCACCCATCGGCAAAAACAAGGTTTGACTACCGAGACATCGCGCCCATTTCGCTGAATGTGGCGCATCCATTTGTGCCAACCAAATATTTGCTCCACGAATGAGGTGGCGGCGTAAATCGTTGATATTCCAGAAATTAGGTTGAAAAAGGTGTGTGATACTGAGGGGTCTCGCTTGTCGGGCATCTAATGTTTCTAAGGGTTTGCTCTGTTGCAATAGGCGTTGCCATTCGTCCAAAAAAGTGATAGATACTGAGGGGTTTACCACATCCGTCAAGCAATCGTTGTGTTGGCTGCGCGTCCAATTAAAAGAGCCACTCAAAACACGCTGTCGGTCAATCACCAGGTATTTATGGTGCAACAAACCGTGTCCGACGTAACCAAAACCTTTTGCTCCGATGTTAATGATTTTACCAAACGGCAAACCCGACGGACTGAAATTGAGTTGGTCAAAATTGATGATAAATTGCACTTTGACACCTGCTTCTTGCCGTGCGATAAGTGCGTCAAAAACTTGGGGTAAAGTGAACCAACAAACGGCAATGTGGATTTCTGATTGAGCGGTGTGTATGGCTTCGGTTAAGATGTGGGGTAAATTTGTGAAGTGTGCTGTTGTCATAGTAGTTCGGTTTGTTTTTTCAACAAAAGTAAAACTATTTCTAAAATTCAATCATTAATACACATTATTCACTCAAACATGCTCCCCAATATACGCAAACTCTTGCTCGATCGCCTTTTTAGAAGTTTCCCCAATAAAATTAGACAACGCTTTACCAATAAAAGGAACCGTACAATTGACTTCTGTAATTGATGCGACAGCCGTGCCGCCTTCATGCGTCATCAACTTCATTTGTCCTTGAATATCGAGTGGCGCACTATGCACTTTTATAGTGATGTTGCAGTAATATGGTCCGCCTGTCGCACCTTTCCAAACCTCTGTTTGCGTCATTTTGCTCCACGGTTTGATGAATGATTTTAAGGCATTGGGTACTTCAATGGGCATTTCACGGATGATTTCGACGGTGGTTGTGTCCCCTTTCTCATGAATACTCACTTCAATATTCCGTGCACCGAGAGCTGCCATTTTAGTTTTGATAAAATCCTTATTGATGCAGCTTTCATAAATGGCATCAACGTTCTGTTTGTAAATGTGGGTATTCGAGAGTTTCATTGTTTTTATGTTGTTTTGAATACCGTACATTCACTAAATTTATAAAAATTTAGTGAATGTCGAGCATGATAGAATAATGTCGAAAAATGTCAATACTCAAACTGCTTCACATCAGGGCTTTCCAATAAAAATTCATTGAAAATATCGAGATGCGTTTCTCTACCGAAAATTTCATAATAACAAGTTGATACGTTTTGGTTGCGTTTCTCTTTAAGTTTTTTAAACTTAAGTTTGCATTTTCGCATCTCATTTTCGATATGCGCATCAAATACATGTCCATCAAAAGAGATGAAATAAAGGCGGCGTTTGTGGAGCACATCTACTTTGTTTTGCAAATATTCGAATAAAGAAAGAATCAACAAGGTGACAATTGTAATAACTGTTGCCAACACATAATCGCCCGCACCGACTGCCATGCCGATACCCGCCGTCACCCAAATTGTCGCTGCTGTAGTCAGACCAAAGACATTCACACCGCTTTTGAAAATCACACCTGCGCCAATAAAACCAATGCCTGTGATGATATTCGCCGCAATACGGTCATGTCCCATGCCAACGCCCGCTAACCGGATAGATAAAATCGTAAACGCAGTCGCACCAATACAAATCAGTGCTAAAGTCCGAAAACCTGCGGATTTGTTTTGGTACTCGCGCTCTAAACCGAGTAAGCCACCGAGCAAAGTAGAAATGCCCATTTTTATGAGTTCGTCAATGAGTTCTTGGGTGTTCATTGTTTTATTATCTAAAAAATATGATTAAGAAAGTTTTTATTGCCGTTGTCACGCCAAAATTATAGAATTGAACATCTATACTTGAAAAAAAGACAATGGAAAAAATTTTAGTATCCAGCCTATTTCTTCTTTTTCAGATTCAGTCCTCTTTTGCACAAAAAGATACAACTTTTACTATTACAGAAAACGTCGCTCAATTTCCCAATGGCGGACAAGCGGGTTTTTATAAATACATGGCAACGAATTTGCTTTTTACGAGCCCTGTTGATTCTTCTTATCAAGACTGTACGTACTTTATCGTCAGTTTTAACATCGAAAAAGATGGCAAAGCAAGCGATGTTCGTTTTCGAAGAGGCTGCTCAAATCTACAATTTCAAAGACATGTTGTTGAAATCATTGAAAAAATGCCGTTTTGGCAGCCTGCTA
>JANMJN010001199.1:0-1701 GCA_031371355.1 Saprospiraceae bacterium | reverse complement strand
CTTTCATCTCCCCTTTGGGGTTGGGGGTACATTATTCAATATTCAATCAACAATATTTTTGCCTCCCGAAGGAGGCGACATGGGTTACAATTCGAGTCTGGAACAGGTTATAAGTCCATTGCTTTCTCATAATCAGTTTGGTTTGTGGGAAAATACAGGGAAATGACCTCTCCAAGAAAGGCATAGTAATAGTCTCTTAGCTTCGATTCGGTAGTTGGAATGAATTCTGTGTAGTCGCATATGTAGGTTTCAACATTATAGGTATTGTCTGAAATTTAATAATTGTGTTCCAATATAATTACATACTGAAGTCCCCCTCCGTATTCATTTTTTCACATAAAAAATAAAAGAATTTGTAAGTTCAGTTATTTGGATAGTTGATTTTATTTTTGTCAACTGTTCACAGGTAGGAACTGCAAAGGTTTGGGTTTTTTAGTTGATTGTCAAGGTTAAATTTCTTGTTTTAAGGTATTTTTAGAAACTTTATTAAAAAAATATAAATTGTTCATTATTTAAGCAACCCAAGTTTACCTTAAACCATGCCCTATTTTGCTTCAAAAAGTGGAACTTTGCGCCGCAAGAACCATCAATCATTTTTTATTCAATCACCAATTATTATCAAATATGAAATTGTGGCAAAAAGATTTTTCGACCAATCAAGCTGTTGAGGCATTTACAGTTGGGCGCGACCGCGAAATGGATTTGCGCCTTGCGCCTTTCGACATTCTCGGTTCGTTGGCCCATACTCAAATGCTCTTGTCGGTTGGATTGCTTGAAGAGGCTGAATATCAAGCATTGAGCACCGTTTTGAAGCAACTTTATGCCGACGCGGTTGCTGAAAAATTCGAAATTACGGAAGGGGTCGAGGACGTGCATTCGCAAGTTGAGTTTTTGTTGACACAGCAATTGGGCGATATGGGCAAACGCATCCACTCTGCCCGTAGCCGCAACGACCAAGTTTTGGTGGATTTAAAACTGTTTTTTCGCGCCGAAATTAAGACAATTACGGAGGGGGTCACTTCTCTGTTCGATACCTTGATTGCGCAAAGCGAAAAGAATAAACACGTCTAGTTGCCAGGTTATACGCATCTGCAAGTGGCGATGCCGTCGAGTTTTGGCTTGTGGTTTGGGGCTTATGCCGAAACTTTGACAGATGATGTGCAATTGTGGCAAGCGGTTTTCAAAATTGTGAACCAAAATCCTTTGGGTTCAGCCGCAGGCTATGGGTCGAGCTTGCCCATCAATAGACGTTTAACAACAGCGCTTTTGGGCTTCGAGGATTTGAATTACAATGTGGTTGCTGCGCAAATGGGGCGCGGCAAATCAGAGCAATTTGTTGCCTTCGGTTTGGCTGCTTTGGGGCATACATTGTCAAAATTGGCAATGGATATTACTTTGTACATCAATCAAAATTTTGATTTTATCTCTCTGCCGCCTGAATTGACAACAGGGTCGAGCATCATGCCGCACAAAAAAAATCCTGATGTTTTTGAGTTAATTCGCTCAAAAGCCAATCGCTTACAAAGCCTGCCGTCAGAAGTCGCTTTGTTGACGAGTAACTTACCGAGCGGCTATCATCGTGATTTTCAGTTGTTGAAAGAGGTCATTTTCCCTGCCCTTGATGAACTCAAAAATGTGTTGGCAATGACCGAATTTATGATTAAAAACATCATTGTCAAAGACAATATCCTCGACGACGAA
>JANMJN010001193.1:0-1748 GCA_031371355.1 Saprospiraceae bacterium | reverse complement strand
CGTGTCCATTAGAGTTCGTCAAAATGGGCAAGAAGTTAAGATAGCAGCGGGGAAAACTATAAAAATACGGTATCTGATGAATGAACCTGACAATCAAATGCAGCTTTTTGAAGGCAAAATCTATGGACGTTTTGGATTTGATTGGTTGCCCATATCTGTCATTAATACTAGTAGTGTGCGTTCAACGCTTACAAGTTGGGCTGATTCTTCGCAACAACGCAAAGGTTACGAAATGGTTTTAGACCGTTTTGGACTCATTAACTGCGATAAATTTAGTGGCGACACGATTAATTTTAATAATAGTTTTAGAGTGTCTTTACCTGAAACTTTTACGAATGTCAATACTTCGGTTTATGTGGCATTCAAAAATATGAACTCTGTGGTGGCTTTGTCGGGTAATGCAGCATTAAAAGCATTTGTCGCACCGGGTCGTGGTTTACCAATGGGAAAGGCGGTTACAATTATAACGGTGAGTTATATTAAAGACAAGCTTTACTTCGCCAAACAAGAAGTAACCGTTCAAACTGCAATAGGTCAAACGGTTCGATTAACGCCTGTTGTTATGGAAAAAGAAGAAATTAAAGCAATACTCAATGTTTTATAAAATAATGTAAATAATAGTGATTATGCGAAAAAAAAGTGTATAATGGCACGCCTAAAAAAAAAGAGTCATACAAAAATGGAATATTCAAACATATCAAAAAATCCGACACAGTTTTTAGCGCTGACGAGTCTTCATTTGAGTGAATTTGAGTCATTGCTATCATTTTTTGCGCCTGTTTGCGAAAAGCATTTTCGCTACCATACATTGGAAGGCAAAAAGCGTAAAATCGTCTCATCCAAAGAGCATGGTAATGCTCAATTGAAGGGTTCAGAGCAAAAATTGTTTTTTTTAATGATTTATTTAAAAACCAATGTTTTGCAAGAACATCAAGCGGCCAGTTTTGGTATATCACAGACAAAAGTATCTCGTATTAGCCATGTTTTATTAGAATTATTAAATCACACCTTATCAAAAATGAAACTTATGCCCTATCGAGATGGTGAATTATTGTCCCAACAATTATCATCACATGCGACAAAAGTATTCAGTTATGATGGCATGGAGCGCGGCATTTTACGAAATACTCATGAGGATGCGCAAGAAGAGGAATATAGTGGAAAAAAAAAGCCCATCGCGTTAAAAACAATCTGATGTGTGATGAATTTCAATATATTCTCTATTTATCGCCCACTGAAAATGGGAGTGTTCATGATAAAGCCATTGCAAATGAGTATCCTTTGATACTGCCTTTTAACAGTGTTTTAAAACAAGACTTAGGCTTTCAAGGGCATAATCCACAAGGTGCTACCGTTGAAATACCTTTTAAAAAACCTAAAAATGGCGAATTGACATTTGGACAAAAAATTTATAATAAGATATTTAGTTCCACCAGAGTTGTTATTGAACATGCTAATAGTGGTATTAAAAGGCTTAAAATGGTTAAAGATATAGTCCGAATTCATTCGACACATTTTAGGGACACTTTGATGGCCGTTGCTTGTGCCCTGCATAATTTTAGAGTCCAAAGTGAAATTAGACGATATCGCAAGTCCAGCGTGTGTATTTAACATTCTTTTTCGCATAATCACTCTTATAATTAAGCCGATTTTCATTATTTTTAAAATAATTGAAAGGTTTCAACTCCTTATCCTCTAAATTGGTTAATATCTCTTTTATCGTTAAGCACATTTGATTCACATTACCT
>JANMJN010001186.1:0-3395 GCA_031371355.1 Saprospiraceae bacterium | reverse complement strand
ATCCGCCGCCCGACGTGAGCGCGCTGTACGGCTGAGAGGCTTCGCCGTCAACCGAGTGCCTGCTTCTTGTGCAGATGCTGCCGTTGGATATTGACAGAGATTGCGTTTCAAAGCGCGATTAGCCGTTCTCTCGAAGTAAATTTTAGTAATGTCTTTCGTTGCTTCACCTCTTATTTTTGATTTTTCAACATCAATATTGGCATCTTCTCGCAGGTTGAAAGGGGCGCGAATGTGTAAATAGGCTTCAAATTCAGACATCGCCAAACGTTGAAACGGGGAAGTCGTTTTGAGTTGCGCATCATTCGCTTCGGTCAAAAAAATGCGGTTGCGTTCTTGAAAAATGAAATCGGTTTCAACGAGGCTTGCACCTGCACGTAAGGCTTCACGATAGACTTCACGCATAAGCGGCTCCGCGAGGGTCGTGGTTTGGATAAAAAGTCTGTCACCTTCTTTGATGTCGAGACAGTAGTTGACGAGGAGTTTTGCGTATTTTTTAATCATAAATTATTGATTTTCAGTTAGTTAAATTCAATTTGGTGACTAATTTTTGAGCCGCTTTTCGAGCAGTAATGGTTGATTCAGAATGATAAACATGGTTCACAACGACTTCATTTTTTCTTAAAACGCCCCCCTCAGTATTTTTTAATTCAATGTTCAATGTAGCACCCCTGAATTGATAAACGACACCTGTAAAATGCGCTAACCTTCTGCTGCGCTCATTGCTCACTTTTATCTGTAGCAAATATGCGTTAGGTATAAGGTCTTTTGCTGTTGTTAATTGAGCCTTAATACCTCTATTTTGTAACTCACGTAACAAGTGATTTTTGAATGAAATCATAAAATCTTTTGTCAAATCGCTACTTTCATACATAAGTGTCAAAGGGTGCCCATTCAAACTAAGGGGGGATTGTGCCGCCAAATCTGATACAACTTTTATTGATGTATTACAATGTGCGAAAAACACAAGGCAAAAAGCAACCCATAAATAATGGCTCCATTTTTTCATGTCTATTTTTTTAATGGTTGGGTACAGTTTGCATCATTATCTCCTGTTCGCGGACAGCGACAAGCGAGTCCACAAGTCGTTTTCGCAACACATTAGCACTGTCTTTACATTGTTTATCCAGTTCAACTGTTAGGCGTTTAATGGCATTTGCCGATAATGTATCAATCGCTACGCGGTCATCTCCGTTGAGTTTGACCCCCTCAGTATTGCAAGAGGCAAGGGGCAAGAGGCAAAGGGCAAGGGGCAAAGAGCAAAGAGCAAGCGGCAAACGGCAAAGAGTGATTAAGCGGCGTTGTAAAAAAGTATTTTTCATATTTTATTGATAGTCAATTGTTTAAAAATAAATTAAATTTTAGTGCTTTGAAAGCTGTCGCTCATTTTGTCCTGATTTAAAAACAAACAAACAAAAAAAACATAAAATGACAAACTAAAAGTCCCTTCAAAAGGAATATCGGTCATACAATAAACGAATATCAAAATGTGAAGGCTTAGAAAAGTCAAATTCTTGAATCGTTGTTTTTCTAATAATGGTATAACGAAACTGATAAGTGATGCAACAAGTCCAACGATACCCAAGCCCATCGCTGTCAAAAGCCATTGATTATGTGGCAATTTAGGGTCGAGTTGTGGGTAATTTTGTTCATAAAGATGTTTCATCTCTTGCTCAATGTCGCCAAAACCGACGCCTAATATTTTATTTTCTGAAAATATTTGACTGCCTATTTTGAGCGATACAAGCCGCTCAGAATCAGATTTAGCGGAAGGATCACCCATTTGGTATTGTTCAAAATCCCAAATCGCATAATGCACCCGTTGTTGAAAACTGGGTAAAAATTGATAGGAAAGATAAGGAATTAAAGCTAAAATAAGTAATCCTGCAAAACCAACAATGTAACGGCGGCTTTGAAAAATAAAAAGCACCCCCCTCAGTATCAAGCATAAATAAAGCGCAATGAGACCTGTACGCACAGCCATAATGTGTAATCCGATGAATATAAAAAGGGTCAAAGCGGCTATCACATTCTTTTCCCATTTATATTTTATAAAAAAAGAGGAATGCCACAACGCCATGCCAACCAAACACGCAAACGCTGCCATGATGCTGAATATGATGTGTTCTTTCAAAAAAGGCATGGCGATACCTTGTCCGAGTTTCTTTGTAATATCATCAAAATGCAAGGCATAATTGGTCAAAACGCATGCAATATTAACCGAAATAATGATTAAAAAGAAAAAAAGTAGGCTTTGAAACTGCCGTTTACTGAGGGGGGGCAATAAGCAAAAAGCAAAAGGCAAAATGAAAAAAGGCAAACGTAGTTGCAGCCGATTCAGCCAATATGGCAAATTTTCTGACCAAAAGCCACTCGAAACGACGAGAAAAAATGGGATTGTTAAAGCTAATAAAGAGCGATTTTTTGTCAAATTGAAAAGATACTGTCCGAAGGACTCTTTGAAGAGAGGAGGGCATTGCCAATGCCAAAATTGTAAATATTCAAAAACCCATTGAAAAATGGTCATTTTGTCATTCTTTCCCTTAGGAATGTTAAAAAAAGCAACAACAACGATGGCTCCAATACTGAGGGATAGTAAAAAACGTGACCACACGAGCGACTGAATCAGTACGATGCACCAAAAAATAAAGAACTCAAGACGATTTAGTTTAATCACTGATTTAAACAGATTTTTTTTGATGCTTGGAATTTGATTCGAATAATTAAGAATTGCTTGTCGTTACGTTTTATTAAATGTAAAAACCGTAGTTTTGCGCTTCTCATTTTCAAAAAAACATTCAATCAGACAGCTATATTATTATGTCAGTAGAAATTTTTGCAAAAGTACAACAACTCATTGAAGAAATAGAAGCCATAAAACCGGCAACTAAAGAGGATATTGAACAATTTCGTTTGCGGTATATCGGTACGAAAAATATAATCAAACCGCTCTTTGGTGAGATTGTTAAGGTTGAAAATACGCGTAAGAAGGAGTACGGTCAATTGTGTAACGCCCTAAAAACGGCTGCCGAGGCTAAATTCACTGCCTTACAGGAATGGCTTGACACGCAAGCGGACTCTGCCGATGCGACAGCGATTGACTTAACAGCTCCGGGTGACCCGTTCCCTTTGGGCAGCCGTCACCCAGTTTCGATTGTAATGAATCGGATTATTGATATTTTTGGACGTATTGGCTTTACGGTGGTAGAAGGTCCTGAAATTGAGACGGATTGGTATAATTTCACAGCAATGAACACGCCCGAAGACCATCCGGCACGCGATATGCAGGACACTTTTTACATCCAAGACTCAAAAACATGGCTTTTGCGAACGCATACTTCGCCCGTACAAGCGCGGGTGATGGAAAAGACGAAACCACCGATTCGTATCATTGCGCC
>JANMJN010001073.1:0-2615 GCA_031371355.1 Saprospiraceae bacterium | reverse complement strand
GGCTGATTGTCTTTGATGAAAAATGTGCCGACAATCTCGTTTTCTACCTCTGCCACATATGTATGCTTGTCGGGACTAAGCCAAAATGATAACATTTTTTCTTTGGGCGCATTCGGGTCAAAAACATACGTATCTCCTGAGGCAATAATGGCTTTGATGATGTCCCAAATGGCATCAGCATCGGTGGAAATGGCTTTTCTGATATTCATAATGACAAATATATGCTAAACGGTTTCAAAACGATAACCACGACCATGCACATTGGCAATTTTTAATGAGGCATCGGGCTTCAGTATCTTGCGCAAACGAGAGACAAACACATCAACACTGCGTGTAATCAATACACCTTCATCGCCCCAAACAGCTTTTAGAATGGCATCTCGTTCCAGTAATTCGTTTTTATGTGTGCAAAACAATTCAAGGAGTTTGGATTCTTGAAAAGTGAGTTTCTGCTCGATATTATTGATCAAAATGGTTTGATTGTGGGCATCAAAAAAAGATTGTCCAATAAGAATAAGGTGGGGCAAATCCATATTTTCTATCTGAATTACATCATTTGTAGGCAACAAAACATTCTTTTTAGAAGGATAGTGATTGTTAAAGTAAAAAGTATATGCCAGCCCCAAGAGTAATAATCCGCCCAAACCAATCCCGAATCTCCAATAACCCACTCCCCATACTGAGGGGGTGCTAAAAGCAACTGAAAAGTTCAAACAATCGTGGGCTTGATTGCGACCGACGCAAGGCACGTCCTTTTTTTCTGTAAAATCAACCGATTTATAGCCTAAAACCAATAAATATTGGCTACAATCCCGAACCGATACATCGTATTTGCTTGTAATTTCATATAAATCGAGACTTTTTTGTAGAAAAGAGGGCAAACTGTCGTAGCTAAAAGCATGCTCAAGCCTAACTTGATAGGTATTTTCTGTGGTCTGTTTGACAGGTTCAATCGTTGTCGTTGAGTCACCCGCTTGTTTCAACAACAAATGAGCTGTCCGTCGCAAAGCTAAATTAATGCGTTCCGACACATGCTGTTGCTGTACAGCAGATTCATGGCGTGCAAAAAATGCGAACAAAGTGCCGCCGCCAATACAGAAAAATAGGGTGGGTATGATGATATACCGATTTATTTTTTTGCTCATAGGCTCAAAGTTAGTGCATTCATTTCGGATAAAAAGAGGTTTTACATTTGCTTTACACTCTTTTACATTGTTTTGGGTGCATGCTGAGGGGTTTGGATGTAACTTTGTTTTAATGATTTTTATTTATTTCATCACTAAAACGGTTCATCATGCAAGCAAAAACAAAATATCTATTGGTCTTTTTATTATTCGTCTTAAATTTTACGGCTCTTAATGCCCAAGGAGGGGTCTCTTATACCGATTATTTGACAAGGGTTAGGCTTACGGCTCCCTTCCTAACAAGAGACATGAGGCAAGAAGTCAAGCAAAATAATGAATTTCTGCGAAGTAGCAACGGAGAAGGCACTGTTTTCTATGCCAATCCACTTTTACTCAATGGAGAATTATTGGATTATGGTGCATTCGATTTGAGTAGCTCTGGTGAATTGACAGTTGTCAAAGGCAATCCAGAATCGAAAGACGCTAAGCCGATTCCTTTTTATGTCTCTATTCGTCGAAATGGTGAAATTATATCCGATAAAAAGATGCCGTTTTTGAATAAAGCCCTTTACAAAATCAATTTATCCGATATTTTTTCTTTTAGCAAGCCTGGTGATATGTTGATTATCAACCCTACACGGTCGGAGGATTGGAGAGCCAAAAGAATATTGAAATTATTGGGTACGGGTGGTGGTTGTTAATTGCTTTTAAATACAGCAAAAATGACTAAAAAATATCTAATCGCTGCGGTTATTGCCTTCATGGTTTTTAACATAAATGGTTTTGCACAAAACAAATTCAGCAATTGTTCCGCTATTTTTCTCAATCAAAAAATGGTTGTGGACGATTATTCGCCTAATGGCAAATGTTTGTTGCAAACAACGACTACGGGACAATTAACTGTCTGCACCGCTGTTTTTGAAAATGATAATTGGCGAGCCGTTGATAAAATTCCGTTTAGAATTACGATTCGAGATGGCGAAACGAAGACTTTGTTGTCCTTTTCAGATAAAACGTACAAAAATATTGCTATAAATACAGTCTTATCGAAGTGTCGCAAAGGCGATTATATTTTGATCAGTGTGCTGAAAGATGACTATGCGTTGCCGCATAATGAGATTTTGGTGGAGTGAAATATACTGAGGGGGGGGATTTTAGTCTTAGGAAATTTTTTAAATTTCCTAAGACTGTTTTGAATCCGATGCACGCTTCGTTTTTTCAACCTTAGGTGGCATTTTACCTATAGCTAAATACAGATTAAGCCCCGCGAAGGGGCGCGTGCTAACAATATTTTTTTTATTCAGGAACTCTATGGGTTTAAAAGGAATAGAATTATATAGCCTATATGTTTCGTCTCCTTTTTGATACACGACACCGCCATGAATATCCAAGCCGAGTCGTTTATATAACTTGATATGTTGTCCCAAAATCACACCCAAAGCCTGTTTATGCGTTTCATAGGTTTCATACTTCAGGTTGTCTCTCTCTATA
>JANMJN010001050.1:0-3411 GCA_031371355.1 Saprospiraceae bacterium | reverse complement strand
AAAATACTGAGGGGGGTATTCCAGATTTACGAAATCTCAAAGATTTCGTAAATCTATTGCTCTATTCACATCCTTAAAACTTAAAATTATAAGACACAGACGGTATCCACTTGAACAAAGACGTTTGTTCTATCTCCGTTTTCGTCGGGTCGGTCTTACTTTCCTTGAAAGCAATCGTGTAAGCGTTTTCACGACCATAGGCATTGTAAACACTGAAAGCCAATTCAGACGACCAATGTTTTTTCTTCTTCAATTGCCAAGTTGCACTCAAATCGAGACGATGATAAGCGGGCATACGGTAGCCGTTGCGCTCGGTATAGTACCACAATATCTGATCAGCCACCGTGTATTTACCACTTGGAAACGTCACGGCGTTCCCTGTTTGATAGACCCAAGTCGCACCAAACGTCCATTTAGGATTTAATTGATAAATACCAACCACGGCGATGTCATGCGTCTTGTCTTGGCGGGCGGCGTACCAATTGCCCTTGTTGACACCGTCAATTTGGCGTTCCGTTCTGGCTAAAGTATAGGCAATCCAACCTGTAAACTTGCCTGATTTCTTTTTCAATAAGAATTCCAAACCATACGCTCGACCTTGACCAAACAACAGTTCCGTTTCAACGACATCATTGATTCTTAAATCGGCGCCATCGCGGTAATCCACTTGGTTTTGCATGGTTTTGTAGTATGTTTCGGCACTAAACTCGTATTTATTGTCTGCAAAATTCTTGAAAATGCCGATGGATACTTGGTCTGCAATCTCTGGTTTGATGAAATTACTGGACGACACCCACCGATCGGTCGGGCTTGATGTCGTTGAATTGCTCAACAAGTGCATATTTTGAGTGTTCCGCGCATAAGCGGCTTTGATGGATACAGAGGGGTTCAAAATATACGACAAAGACACACGTGGTTCGAGGTTCAAATAGGTTTTAACGACTTCTCCCTCAGCGTACTTTAATGTGTCTAAGATATTGCCTTTCGCATCAATATTGTAGTAGTTGCTGCCGCCCAAAACATTGAACATCGAAAGGCGCAAACCATAGTTCAGACTCCATTTATCGCCTATTTCTTGCTCATTACCTGCATAAAGAGCCGATTCAAGCGATTTGCGCTTTTGTAAATTGCCAATATTGATGCCGGTGCCGTCTGTGCTGGCGTTTGTGACGTTGCCAGGGGTGACGGTATGATGAATCACATTGACGCCAAACCGCCAAGAATTAGATGGATTTGGGAAAAATTGAAATTCTTGTTTCAAATTCCAATCTTCAATTTGTGATGTGATTCTAAAATCCGTTGCACCCGAAGCGATGCGTATTTGATAATCGTAATTGCTGTAAATGAGCGAGGTGTTCGAGAAGGTTTTGTCGTTCCATACGTGATTCCAACGTGCTGTTCCTGTTGTATTGCCCCAATTAATGCCAAACTGAGTGCCAAAACCCAATTTATCACGACCAAAATAGCCCGACAAAAACAAACGGTCTGTTGCCGACAGTTTGTAATTGACCTTCGCATTGAGGTCATAAAAATACAAAGTGTTGTTATTGATGCTTGAATCGGAGGATAACTTTAAAAACAAATCGGCATACGTCCGCCGACCTGTGACGAGGAACGAGGATTTATCTTTTTCTATCGGACCTTCGAGATTGAGCTTTGATGAAATCAAGCCAATGCCACCCGAACCGCCAAAATTCTGATTATTGCCTTCATTCATCTTAATGTCCAAAACCGACGACAAACGCCCGCCATACTGAGGGGGGGCATTGCCTTTCAAAAGCGTCGCATCCTTAATCGCATCGGAGTTAAACGTGGAGAAAAAGCCCAAAAGATGGTTGGCATTGTACACAGGAGCTTCGTCAAGCAGGATTAAGTTCTGATCAACGGCTCCACCACGCACGAAAAACCCACTTTGTCCTTCTCCTGCTGACTTTACTCCGGGCAATAATTGTATGGTTTTCAAAATATCCTTTTCACCAAAGAGCACAGGGATATTCGCCACGTCTTTGATGTCAATACGTTCAACGCCCATCTGTGCGGTACGGATATTTTCATCTGCTTTACGCGCTGACACCACAACAGCATCCAATTGCTTCGCTGTTTCACCAATCGGCACGTCTAATTTTAGGCTTTTATCCAAAACAAGCACACGTTCTGCTTGTGAATAGCCGATAAAATCAATCAGCAAGGTGTATGTGCCTTTGTCAAGTGTCAAAGAGAAGAAGCCGTACTCGTTTGTGACCGTGCCAACAGACGGTTTTTCCTTCAAACGGACGCTGGCGCCGATGAGTTCTTCGCCTGTTCGCCCGTCTTTGACTGAGCCACTGACCGTAAATTTGTCTTGAGCTAACAAAAGGCTAACAAATAGGGTAAAAACAAGACTTAATGGAATTTTCCTAATCATAATTTTTTGTTGATTTCTTATTAAAATTATTAAACAATTGCAAAATTAAGGGAACAAGTACGCAGACTTTCCCAATTAATACCAATTGGTCGTTTTTAGCTATGAATGGGTGGATTATTGAGACGTTGAATGTGTGTCAAACTTTGGAATTTGACCCAAACTGTTGCTCAATGAATATCGCGAGTCCAGATAACGATAACTTTTATGTATAAATAAAAAGCTATTTCGATGCAAGTATTAAGACGTTGACCGTATCTTGACGTGCTTTTTCAAAATTGACTTTTCAAACTGTTTTGGAGTGTAAATTGTTTTTAAAATGGCTGAATAAATACAGTTTTTACTTTCAATTTTGTGATTTGTGGCTTGAAATATGCTTTCTTATTCTTTTCAATCACATATTATTTCTTAATTTTTTTAATCAAATTAAATATGAAGACAATTGTTCTCGCCCTCGGGGTGACTTTTTTGAGTTTTTTTTCTGTTTCGACCCTTTCTGCACAAAAAACTTTTGAGTGGGATTACTACAAAGTGTCCATCGAACTGCCTGACGATTTCAAAGTTGTGAAAAATACCGACAATGAATTTGAATGTGACGGTGATGGCATGAGCCTTGTGATGTATGTCTTTGACGACGGCGATGTCACCCTCGCAGACATGAACAAAGCGACGCGGAAATTGGGCAGAGAGATGAAATTTGAACTAAAAGATGAGCATTATGAGCTGGATTACAACGGTTTTAAAGGGGAATACATCTTGGGTTTCAAAGACGGACACCAAATCATGGTCGCGGGATTGATTAATCCCAAAAATGCAACAAATTTTTTCATCGTCATCATTTTTGAAGACGGCGATGACCAAGCGGAAAAAGATGGCGTGGCTATTTTGAACAGTTTGGAGAATATTAAATAGACGTATTGTGAAAATTTTGAAGTCCACAGATTAGACAGATGGGAGGGGTTTACGCTGATTTTCTTTAGTTCCTTACTGGATGACAAAGAAAATCAGCG
>JANMJN010000841.1:0-1916 GCA_031371355.1 Saprospiraceae bacterium | reverse complement strand
GTATCAGAAGTCATGATTGATGCTTGTGGAACCGATGAATATAAGAGTGAATATCTTGTTTTGAAGACGAACAATAAATCTTTTGACATCCGAAACTTTGGTCTCAATGTTATAAATCCTACAAATAATGCCTTTATTGGCTCTGTTGCTGTCCAAAATAATAACTTAAATGCCGATGCTTTGCGCCTTTTAAACAATGCAGCGGGAGCCGTTTGTGGCTACGGCACTGTCTTTCGAGATGCTTTACAAACACCATATAATGGCATAGTACCGCCTAATTCTACCATTTTATTATTCAATAACAAGGATTCTACTGATGTCGCCTATCTTTCCCCAGGCGAGTTACAACGTTTATGTGGTTCAAAAGTATTTGTCGTGTTTGGCACTATCACTGCACAGTCGCGCGGCGTTTCCATTTTTAGAAATTATCCTCAGAATGGCTCTTGTGGTACAACTGGGTGTTTACGGCAAATTCAGTTTCGATTTGGTGGCAGTGCTTCGACATATTGTACTCAGTTTACTTATGATATAAAAAAACTCCCCAATCTCAATACCACAAATGCACCGCCGGGTTTCAATGAAGGTTCATACATACGCCCGAACCCAAATGGTTCTTTGATATACGGAGGAGGCAATTTGACAGGTGCAGGCGTCGTCTGTATGCCTCCAGAAAAACTATTATGTACCATTCCTGCTTTGCCCAGTTATGGCGACGGCTTTTGGAATGTCCTCGCTTACGATGGTTTCAACGATTTTTCAAACGGCAGTTTCAAAGGGTTTTATCAAGCAAAAGGCAATCATACCGTCAGTATTGGCATAGCAACAGCAGATAATTTTGAATTTAACACTGTCCGTGATGGTTGGGGCGGCACACAAGGACCGTCAGAAGCCCATGAATTACTGGGTGCTTTGACGACTTACAACGGTTGCAACGTCCGCGCCGATTCGTTTTCAATTTTAGCCAAAAGAAAAGGCTTTGATTGTGGTTTTTATGAAATAAATTTAAACTATTACGACGATTTTACACGTATGCGCATTGACAACAACGGCGACGGCGTTTGGGATTTTGACCAATCCTATAACGCACCTGCTTGTTCTTTGGGCTGTGGTACTAAGGTTTGGCAAGGCTTTTTGAGCCCACAATCAAAAATAGAAATTTATGCGTACGACATGCGCGGCAATTTTAATGTCCATTTTTTATTTCAAAAAAAGCCAACACCCCCCTCAGTAAAAATCAATGTTTTGTCCACAATACCTGTTGTTTGTAATGGTTTGCCGACGGGCAGCATCACGACAACCGTTAACGGCGGGATCACACCTTATAACATCGTCTGGACGGGCGTTGTGACTATTCCAAATGGCAGTTTGGCAGCTACCAATTTGCCACCAGGTCTTTATCAGATGAAAGCAACGGACGGCGTTGGGTGCATAGATTCAGCCCAAATCCTTGTACCACAAATCAATAATATCGTCGTTAATGCCACAGGCGACACCTCTTTTTGTCCTGGTGGAACGGCTATACTGAGGGGTACGGCAAACGGCGGCACAGGCACATTAAGTGCTGAATGGTTGACAACTAAAAGCCCGACGATACTTTCTACAAGCCTTAATTATTCGCGAATTGTTTCAAAATCAACAGATTACGTATTGCGTATAACTGATGCTTCTGGTTGTTTCAAAACAGACACGGTTGCCGTAAACGTTTATTCTTTACCCGTCATTCATGTTGCCTATACACCCAATGACACGGTTTGTAACGATGCCATACCCGTTCTTCGTGCCAGCGGTGCAACGTCTTATATATGGTCCAGTTTTCCACCGATTGGCGCGGCAGCTTTAGATGCGCGGGGTGATTCAGCTCGTCTATTCTCCTTGTTTTTACCTGCACCTTACTATGTTTTTACGGCTAATGGGAC
>JANMJN010001021.1:0-1927 GCA_031371355.1 Saprospiraceae bacterium | reverse complement strand
GTACCAAGCAGAGCCAACAGCCAATATAGACCGCCGCATCTGCTCCTCTACCATACCACCCAAACGGTCGTGATAGGCTCTTGCAAAATCAAAACAAGGCTTTTGCACTTCAAAGCCATTAATCGTTTCTGGGCAATACTTCTTATCTACTTCAAACTGTTGCGCTACTTCTTTTTCTATTTGTAAAACATTGGAAGACAAATTATTAGCTTGAAAAATGACGTCCCAAAAATAAGGTCGTTGCTTTTCGATATAAGCCGCTTTTCCTACAAAAAAGTCGTATTGATTGTCTGCAAATAACTCTGGTAAACGGCTTTCCCAAAAGGCGTGGATACCGTTTTGGTTTGAGTATTGACCATCATAATTGGAAACTGTATGCAGCGGAATATGTGCATCTGCGAGGTAATGCCCCAATTCAGCTGCCAATTTCAAAATTCTCATTTTATTTTTTGACACAAAAGCATCGGTCAATTGCCGTTGCACGGTTAGCAAATGATAGGGCAAAATGCCATGTTGCGTCAATTTGTCTTTTGCAAAAACGGCTTTGATACTATTTTTTTCATTTTTAATGAACAGCAATCTTTCTTTTTTAAAAAAATCAAGAAGAGAATCGGGGGAAATACTGAGGGATTCATCTGGTTGAATTTTTGACACATTATACATAAAAAAACGACGAAAAGTAGAGTCCGCAACGACGATAGAATCCCGCCCAAACAACCGTTTGATGCTTTTAGCTTTTAAATAATAATCCCGTTTTTGTTTTCTAATTGATTGATAATCAACGAGCAACGATGTGTCATTCTTTTCATTCACAATAAAAATATCGGTGTGTAATATCTGCGCTTCGATTTTATCTTGCGGCAAAAACGCCCATTTATCAAGATTAATATAGTGGCGATACCCCTCAGTAGCGACGACAAAACGACGACGATCGGGGTCAACGGAGTGTTCAGTGAGATACTCAATTTCCTTTTTAAACAACGGCAACATCTCTTCTGGCAAAGTAAAAACTGCCAAACGATTGATGCGTTTATGTCCAAAAAAGCCCCATGTTGTTGTTGGTTTCTGCTGATAGGAAGTAAGAATAATCAAAAGAAAAAGGTAGAAAATTGTTTTCATGATTGCAGGTTTTGTTGTAAATAAAGGTTCATAAGTATCGGATATTTTGAAAATATCAGATACTTGAGAAATTAAATCACTACCAATCCTTTGTCGAACGTGAAGGCTTCGGCTTTCCTTTACGCAGTCGTTGTTGCACTTTTCGTTCTTCATCATCCATGATTTGAAGAATTTGCCGTGCTTGGTCTTTTTTCATTTCTTGTTGAGATGGTTGCTGTTGGTTTTGTTGCGGATTTTGCTGTTGTTGCGGATTTTGTTGCTGTTTATCTTTCTGATTGGGGTCTTGTTTATCTTTATTTTCGTCCTGATTTTGCTGATTTTGCTTGTCTTTATCGTTATTTTCTTTGTTTTTATCTTGGTTTTCTTTGTCTTTTTGTTGCTGCTGTTGTTGTTGCTGCAACATCCGTTGAGCCAATGCCAAATTCTTCTTTGCATCGGTATCATTCGGATTCATCCGCAAAGCATTTTTATAGCTATCTATGGCTTTATCATATTCTTTTTTCCAAAAATGTGCATTGCCTTTATTGTATAATGAATTGAATTTCAAATTATTATCTTGCGTTTTGGCAGCTATGTCGCCATATTGTTTTGCTGCTTCATCGTAGCGTTGTTGCTGATAAATCGAGTTTGCTAAGTTGTAATCGCCCTTTGATGTGCGTTCTGCTTTTTGTGCTTTTGTATAGTTTTCTTCAGCCGATTTATAATCATTATTGATATAATCTCTGTCTGCTTTCCTCAATAAAGTATGCGCCGTTTGTGCAAACGCTTCGTTTACTAAAGTGAAAATAAAAACACAAAGAGCGATTTT
>JANMJN010001013.1:0-4023 GCA_031371355.1 Saprospiraceae bacterium | reverse complement strand
GTTTCATTTTGACTTTTAGCCTTGGCACTAGCTAAATATGCTAAATAAGGTCCCGCCTGTAAATCAACACCATTTAACTTGTAGGTGAAAGGTAAATCCAGTTCGATATAGTTCAGGTTGAAACTATTGGTTGTGTTGGATGAATTGTACCTCACCGAAGACCCTTTTGTCGTCACACTGAGTTCTGGAGACAGATAAACGGAGCCTTTCAGTAGCCTTTCGGTATAAATACCAGCATGAAAACCCCATCGTGTTTTACGATCGTCAAAGTTTTTAACGGATAGATTACTGGCATTAATACCTGCCCGAATACCGATTTGTGCGGTGGAAGTGGTGGACAGAAAAGCGAGGAATAGACAGATAGACGCTACTTTCGTTCTTAATTTCATGTGTTTTACGTTTTAATAATTTTATTAATTTAGGTTCAGAGTTTAGAAGTCATCTATATGATGAAAATGATTCTGTCTATGAGTATTCAAATAATGTTCCACCGCTTTTTTCTATTTAGAAGAGGTAGCTATGAGCAATTTTGACCCCAATGTGAGGCGTTTTTTATCTCAAAAGATGTTTCAATGTGTTTGATTTTAGTTTTTAACCTATTTCAGGTCTTTTAGAAGGATAAAATGGACACGATTTTATTATGGATACTGAGGGGTACCCATTTGAATATAATTGGGGCGAAAATTCCCCAATTTCTGTCATTTCATATCCTTTTAGCTGTGAAAAAGGGATGGTATCCTTTTTTTACTAAGAATGGTTAGAAGCATCATTTTAGAATAAATTTAAAATGGCGTTTTCAGAAACAGATTTAAACCCACTTTAAACAAGGATGAGTCTGGTACTATCCCAAGAAGTATCTCGAATATGACAAATAGTTTCAGCCTCCTAAATAAATAGGTGAGCAATAATAGCTTGTTATTGCTCTACCTTTTTAAATTTTAATTTATTAACAATTAAATAAACATGAATCATGAAAAATATAATCATTGCGCTTGCTCTATTTTCTATATGTGTCAGTGCTACGCATGTGAGAACGCCAAATAACCCAGATACTGGTAGCAACATTGACAAGCGATTGGAATACTTGTTAGGTGACTGGCAAAGCACAGGCTTTGTAACAGATGCGGAAGGTTTGAATCAATACATTGAAATCAATCAACATATTGAAGTCAAAGGGAATGACCTTCAATTCACCATCGATGGTATCAACCCATACAATGGCTATCGTTATAAAACAACAAAAACGATTTTTTATGATCCCCAAAAACAGACTTGGCACGTAAAAGGCACTGTAAAAGACAGGTATTCTCTGAATAATAAGGTTTATATTACAGATGTCAACACGGTGACTTATACTTTTTATGATGACGAGAATAATTTAATGCGCTACTCAATTATCAAGGAGAATGATAATACCTTCGTGGAAACAGAAGAGAAGTGGACAACCAATGGTTGGGATAAAACGGCTTGGTTGAGAATGCAACGGGCTTTAAAAGCGCTAAGCATTATTAAAACGCCGAAAGGTATGAAGGGGCAGGAAGTTACTGACCGCCCTGTTCATGAATGATTAGGCGTTGATCAAAGAGATTTTTACATAAAATCACAACATAGAACCTATATCTCTCGGTAAGATTTGAAAAAATCATGGAGCAGATATGGGTTCTATTTTTTTGAAACAAATCCCTTCACGACATAGGATAAAAAAAAATTCAACTACCTACGGAATATCATTTTTGTTATTTTTGTCTAAAATTGATAAAAAACTAAAAATGCGTAAAGAAATAATCGAGGATAAAACTTATAAAGGAGAGAATTATACAGAAAAGACACTGCCAATTGCAGAATATGAAAACTGTATATTCTCGAATTGCGTTTTTTTGAACACTGATTTGTCTGAAATAATATTCGTGGAATGTATATTTGAGGATTGCGATATGAGCATGGCAATATTGAAAGGAACAGCTTTCAGAGACGTGGCATTCAAAGGCTGTAAATTGTTGGGTTTGCATTTTGACGATTGCAATCCGTTTCTTTTGTCATTCAATTTTGATAGCTGTACGCTCAATTTTTCCTCGTTTTTTAAACTAAAACTAAAGAACATACAATTTAAAGATTGCAAATTGGAAGAAGTTGACTTCGTAGAAACAGATTTATCCAACGCAGTTTTCACAAATTGTGACCTCAACAAAGCGGTTTTTGACAACACAAAATTAGAAGGTGCCGACTTCCGAACGGCAATTAACTTTGCGATTGACCCTGAAATCAATAGCGTAAAGAAGGCGAAGTTTTCAGCACTCAATATTGCAGGGCTTTTGATTAAATACAACATCACAATAACGTAGTTTCAAGTGCTATTTCGCTGAAAAATAAATAAATCAATTGAAAAAATATTAAAAACCTGTCACGTTTACTATTTTTGTAAGCCTCTTTTAGCCCCCCTCAGTATTTTTAACGAAAAACAACCAATATGAAACAGTACTACGGTATCATCGAACTTGGAACAATCGAAAACGTCGGCGAAAACGCAAATCAAATAGACCTTATTACTGCCCAATTTGTTCATTATCCCGATTGTCAACAACTGACGATTTGGTTGCCACAATACGGTCGGCAAGGCTATGGCAATATTCGCTTGATTAATAACAGAACCAAAGCCATTATAGACGACAAACCCGTTGCCGACAGACTGAATGGCAGTGTTCAAATTCTTTGGGACACCTTGGAGATTGCACCCAGCGACTATACGATTGAAATTGAACATCCTAAAGGGGGAAAACATATTTTACCCTTCAAAAAATATGCAAAAGGGAAAAAAATCAATAAGGAAAATCCATTACTATTGCCTAAACAACAACAAGAAACGCCCTCTCTACATGATCGGGATGCAAGCACTCTTTGGAAAACTTATACAGATGGTTTTGGCAATACGTTGCCCAATGAAGACCTTATTTTGAGGGAACAAGTAACAAAACAGTTAATCGCACAGTTTACAAGGCGTATTGAATACGAAGGTTCTTTCAGGGCGGGTTATATCATTTACATTGAAGGCGATTTGCGCTTAAAGTTTAGCCATGAAATGGGCGGGGGCAATTGTAAATTTTATATTGATGTACCGACTGAAAGTACATGGGAAGTCACGACAAAGACACCCCTCAGTAAAAGAGAAGATATTGTAGCCTTTGTTGCTCGCGCTGTTCAAAGCGATCATGCTTCGAATTGGCAATATGAGATAAGAGAAGACAGTATTTATTATTATTGATGGGATATTGTACTTTTGTCGTTCTTTGTTGCTTAAAAAAAGTCTTATCTTTGATTAATAATAACGACATTTTCAAACCATTTTCTAAAAACAAAATTAATTATGGCACATTTTGGTTCGTCCAACCCTTTTTTGAAAGAGGAAAAATTTAAAGGTATCCTCGACAATGAATTTGCAACTGAAGCTAAAATGACGGTTTCAGGAGCCGTCAATAAATCATTGATTCTCACAGGTTTGTTGCTTTTCACTGCGACAATTGGCTTTGTTATGCCAAACATGATGTTCGTTTGGGTCGGTGCTATTGGTGGCTTAATTGCTGTATTGGTTGCAAGTTTTAAGCCTCATTTGTCGAGTTATCTCGCTCCTGCCTATGCGCTTTTAGAAGGTTTATTGGTGGGTACTGTTTCAGCGATTTATGCCGCAGCTTATTCAGGCATTGTTATCAATGCTTTTCTCAGTACCATCGGTATTTTGGTAGCGATGTTGTTGATTTACAAATCGCGTATTATTGCCATCACTGAAAGATTCAGAATGGGCGTTTTTGCAGCAACTGCTGCCATTGCTTTTGTGTATTTGTTGTCCTTTGTTCTTCATTTTTTTGGCATTGAAATACCTTATTTGCATGAAAACAGTGGTATGGGCATCCTCATCAGCGTTGCCATCATCGTTGTTGCGACTTTAAATCTATTACTTGATTTCGATAATATCGAAAAAGGAGAAATGCACGGAGCCCCTCAGTATATGGAGTGGTTTTCGGCTATGGG
>JANMJN010000988.1:0-3564 GCA_031371355.1 Saprospiraceae bacterium | reverse complement strand
CATCGCTGTCAATGCCCAAGAGAGTTCTAAAAAATTCAATATTCGGGCTTGAACCCCACGCATGACAATCGGAACGGGTTTTATTCAAATCAGGTGTTTCACCCCAAGTTGTCAAACCCATTTTGATGTTTTCGCGCCAAGTGTCCAACCATTTCAAATAATCATCGCCCATTCCTGCTTTTATTAAGGCTTGATGGACATAATATTTGAAGTAAATAGAAGCCGGTGCTAAGTTTTTATTGGTCAATATTTGTTGTGCTAATTGTTTCATTTCATCCTTGTTTACCACACCCGTCAATATCGCTAAAGCATTGGCATGTTGCGAAAAAAGGTCTTTTTCAAGGCGGTCAGCAAACAGTTTTTGGGTGTTGTCCCAATATTTATTTTGTATCGTTTTTTTCAATTGTTCGGCATATCTTGTATAAATCGTTGCATATTCTTTCATACCTATTTTACTTTCTAAATCAGCCGCCACTTGATACGCCCACAGCAATTGCAAATCCAAAAGAGCAGAAGTGCCCTCTTTACTGTCCGAAGGACTCCCTTTGGAGAGGGGTCCAACACCTGAATGCCAGTCCTTTGCCGTGACCCAATCGGTGAACATCCATTGCGGCACGTCTTTCAATGTCCCATCGGCTTGTTGATAATGCCTGAAATAGTCTAATATTTGCCGTTGTCCCGATAGTTTGTTTTTGATAAAAATGATGTCCTTACCATAGCGGCTATAATCGTGCAACATACCGATATACCACAACGAAAAAGTCGGAATATACTGAGGGGTATAAGAAGGATGTCGACTTAAAGTCACGCCTTCGGGTGTCCGCGAATTGTCCATCAGGTTCAGCGCATTTTTTACCAGTCTATCGTCGCCACTGTTGTACAAAGAAACAAGCGCTTGAATGCGCCCATCTCCGATGTATTGTAGTTGTTCGTAGTAAGGACAATCCATATAAGTCTCGACGGCACACAAGCGGGCGGTGCGCCAACCGATTTCAAGCATTTTATCCATTTCAGAGCTGTTTGAGGTCAATTTTGCATTGAATTGAAACGGATAGCCCGTAAATGTGCCATAAATATCTTCCAAAACAAGGGGTTCTCCTTTTGTCATAATCCGCAATTGTACAAAACGATACGTCCTATATGCGAGCGATGTGAACGCCTGCCCTTTTGTACCATCAGACATAAGGCTGTCTTTTCGTCCTAAGAAAATCTTACCTTCTGTTTCGTTCCGATTACCTTTAGCTGGGTATTTGGTGTATAACGCTTCTTCATAGCTCAATGAAATCCTCCCATCCTTACCACCACTAAATACAATTGTCGGATAGGCATTGGTCAAATAGGTTTGATCTAACAAAATAGTAGCAGTGGTATTTGCAGGAATGGTTAAATTGGTTTTAGTCTTTGGAAAACTATTGGGTATTTCTATACCTTCCGCTTTTATGACTTTTGCAAACCGTTCAACCTTTAATGCCATTTGCGGGATAGCCGACGGGACAAGCAACCAACCACTCATCGTTCCATAACCGCCTAAAAGCTGTTGGGGTATGCCGTTGCCAATGGTCTTAGCATTTTTCCAATGATTGTCTTTAAAATCAAGCGATTGCCAATTTTTAGGCTGTTTATTCATATCCACGAGTTCACCCGGACCTGCGACATAATACGCATTGAGTTTTACTTTTATCGGCGCATAGCTGTCATCACGCATACATTTCCAACTGTCGTTGGCATTGAGGACACTTTCAGAGGCTGTTGCGCCTTGAATAATAAAACCTGTTTGGTAAGTTATTTGCGCTTCAGGTCGGAATTCACCGTCGTTCCAAACTTGCGCTGCAACGATATTTTTGCCTATTGTTAAATACGGTGCAATATCCACCGTTTCAAAATTCCAATGATTGATGTCACCTCTCGCGGGTCCCAGCGAAACGAGTTTTTCATTGACAAATAATTTATACCGATTATCGGCTGACACGTGAACAACGTAAGTGGTTGGCTTTGAAGCCAAGTCTATTGTTTTTCGAAACAAATAAATGCCATAGCCATTCGTCGGTTCATCTGGAACGGCTATCCAAGAAGCTTTCCAAGGCTTTTGCAAAATAGACGGATCTATGGTTTGCGCTTTTGTAGCGATAGCAGAAAAGATACACAGGAAAATGACAGCGATGTAGTTGAATGATTTTTTCATGATATTGCGGATAAGTTGTTTAATTTGGCTACAATATTGCGAAAAATATCTGTCATTTAGGCTTTGTTATTCACCAGATTTGCTTTAAATACATAAAAATAATGATACAAAAATTTTAAACAAATTGAGCTAATAGTTATTTACTTTCGCATTTATACTGAGGGGGGTAAAATTTATACTCAATTGAAAATCGTTTGCCTATAAGTATTGTAACAACAAAGGGAGTTTCAACTCTTTGAATTATCCATTATCAACTTTCCATTATTCAATAAGATGGCAATACCTGCATCAAATATTAGAGAAGTCGTCGCTGAATTAGACATTATCATTGATCGCTGTATCAACGAAAACAATAAGTTGGGGATGTTCGCCGCCTTGTATCGCAAGGTGACTTTGCATGTTGAGAAAGGTATTGCTGTCGGTCGGTTTGACGACGGTGCGCGGATGGAACGTTTGGATGTCGTGTTTGCCAATCGGTATCTCGAAGCTTTTCGCGCATATAGTGATGGCAAACAGATGACTTCTTCTTGGAAAATTACGTTTGAAGCATCAAAAAACCCAAGCTTATTCATGCTTCAACATTTACTGGCAGGTATGAATGCGCATATCAGCCTTGATTTGGGTATTGCAACGGCACAAATTGCGGCAGGACAACCTTTGTCGGCAATTCAACGGGATTTTAATGAAATCAATACGTTGTTGTCCGACTTGATTGATGAAGTTGAAAAGGCTCTGGGGCAAACGTCGGTCGTGATGAAAACGGTGGATTGGCTGGCAGGTAAGAAAGACGAAGAACTGGCACGTTTCAGTCTTGAAATATTCAGAGATCGGGCTTGGCACATTACAAACACATTGTATGGTTTGGAAAATGAACCGTTCAATCAGCAGATTGCCGACCTTGACAAGCAAGTCTCGCAAGAAAATTGGTGGTTTACAAATTTAGGGAGCAGCCTTTTACCCGCTTTTATTCGGGTTGCCGCTTTGATTCAAAATAGAAAGGCGGCGGCGGTGATTAGGGCGTTTAATGCGGGTTGAATAAATGCTTAATTTTTGTCCGTTTTCTGGGATTTAGCCTAACTTTGTTTCTAAATGAAAGAGATGACATCTAAAAAATTACCGATAGGCATTCAAAGTTTTAGCAAATTACGTCAAGACGGCTATTTGTATGTTGATAAGACAGAACTTGTCTATAAACTTGTGAGCGATACAAATGCTTTCTTTTTGTCTCGCCCCCGTCGGTTTGGCAAATCGCTTTTGTTATCCACGATTGAAGCCATATTCTCTGGTCAACGTGACCTATTTAAAGGGCTTTGGATTGAAAACCAATGGGATTGGTCAAAAACTTATCCTATTATTCGGTTTTCTTTTGATAATATTGGTAT
>JANMJN010000943.1:0-2472 GCA_031371355.1 Saprospiraceae bacterium | reverse complement strand
GTACCACATTGTCTTTCACTTTTTCCTGTTGAGAATTTTACGGTTTTTGCATGATTTGTGGCAGTTTCTAATAACTCATCATCAGTTGTTGTTGAGCCTTGTGCCTTAAATCGTGCAGAGATTACTTGTCCTTTACTGTTTATGCAGACATCTAAAACTATTTTCCCCGATTTGGTTTTATCACTCAATTTTGGGCTACTTACTACGCCTCTTGTTCCAAAACCACTTATTTTTACTGGGTTTTTGCCCAATTTTTCTAAATCTTTATTATTGATTAATTCATCTGAATACTCAACAGTTATACCTGTTTCCGTTCCAAATTTTATTTCTGAAACGTTTTCTTTTGGAATTCTAATTTCCGTCTTATCTGCTGTAACTAATATAATTTTTTTACCGTCAAATGAAAGCACTTTACCCTCAATAATTGAGTTATCAGTTTTTATGATTTTATCTTGTGATAAAGCGATTGTGCAGATATTAAAAAGCAAAATTGTGATAATATATTTCATTTTTTTATTTTATTAATTAATTCCTTTCGTTTAATCGAAGAACGGCTCTTTTTTTTGCTTTCGCCGAACTTGCGCATGTACGCGTATTGACGCAAGCAGTTGCGTACATATCGCATCTATCCACAAAAATACATTTTCACAATAATAAAAAAAATATTTTTGTTAAAAATTGATTATTAATTTGTTAGCACTTCGTATAAAATACATTTTACTATCAAATGCCTTTTATACTGAGGGGTTCTTACAGAATGACAAGGTTGCGGGATATATCCTTCGCATAAAATACATTTCAATATAATAACATAAAAATAGGGTTTCGCATAAAATGTGTTTATATATCTAAATCATCTAACGGGCTTTTGGTTTTGGTCAAATCCGTTTTTAAAACATGCAGATAAATTTGAGTCGTTTTGATAGAAGCATGACCCATCACTTTTCTAACAAAATCTAAATCAGTATGCGCTTTTAAAAGTTGCGTGGCAAAAGCATGACGCAAACTGTGTGTTGATACTTGTTTATCTATGCGTGCCTTGGCGAGTGCGTCACTGAAAAATTGTTGTACGCTGCGTTCTGAATAATGCCCACCATCAGGACTGTCAAAAACCCAATCGGTAGATTTATAGTCAGTCTTATATTTTTTTAAATACACAATTGTTTTTTCAGACAAAATAGTATAACGGTCTTTGTAGTTCTTACCGTTGTGAATAAATACCGTTTTTTCCTCAAAATCTACATCTTGCCATTTCAATCTAACCACTTCACCGACACGTAAACCGCTGCCGTACATCAACATCATCATACATTTGTGCTTGATATTGCCTACTTGTCCAAACAGCTTTGCAATTTCTGCTGGTTCTAATGTTTTAGGCAAATGTTGTTCTTTATTAGGACGATATAAATCACTGACTTTATGATGTTGTTCCAACAAACGACCATAAAAAGCCTTGAACGTGCTAATCATTTGATTTTGTGTACTCTTTGAAATGTTTTCATCCTTAATACGTGTCAGAATGTATTGTCTTATTTGTTCCGTTGTTATTTGGCTGGGTTTCATTTCTTTGTAAAAAGTCAAAAAATGAATCAAAATATTGCGATAACCTTTCATAGTATGATAGGCTTTGCGTTCTTCAATCAGTAAGTTTTCTAATTTCGTTATTGCTAACTGCTGCATACCATTCAGTTTATCAAACAGTGAAACAGTTTCCTCTTTTGGTGTTTTAGGTTTTAACGTCAATTGTGGTGCATACACAGGTGGTTTTATCACCCGAAACTCTTTTGATGAAGGTGGGTGTAGTTTGCCTTCAAACGCATTTTTTAGTTTATCATAAGTTGGTTGATTGTAAGGCAGCAGCCATAAATACTCTTGCGGATGCCAAATACGCCCCTCTATTTTTTTAATAATATCTCGACTTTCTTTATCCGTAGAAGGAATCGGAATACCCATATAATTTTGTCCATCAAAAGTCACTTTTTCAATCAAAAAAGGTGTTTTATGATGGATAATTGCTTGGTTTTGTTCTTTTTTATCATTCATAATATTTTGAACAACCATTTCAGACGGTTGTATAAAATGGTTAATAATATCTGCTTTGAGTTGCAGTTTCGGGCGTTCCAACATTTCAGAGGCTGGAATACTGAGGGGGGCTAAATTCTTCTGAATATTCAAAGTGAAGTCTTGAAAATACTGTTGAAAAACAGCCCAATTTTCTTGCGTTTTTAAAAAATGCCAACATTTATGCGATGGACTCCAACGACATTTGGGTATTTTCTTAACTAAATCAATCAAATCTTTTTGATTGGATATGAAAACAGCAATGCGTTTTTCATTTTCATAAAGTGCAGGTCTGATAAGTATGATATTATCCATAGCTTCCTCATTTGATGTTTTAGATAAGTTTTGTTTAATAGTATTGTTTTGCCTCAAAAATAATGGTTTTTCTCAAAAAAAATAAAACAGATTCCC
>JANMJN010000226.1:0-5816 GCA_031371355.1 Saprospiraceae bacterium | reverse complement strand
TAGTATGATATCCGCTTTTTGTTATCTTAAGTAAGCTTTATAATTTTGTTTTTAAAGTTTTCTGAAACACGATAACATACTATTTTTGTAATTACTTAGCTGACACGAATTTCACGAATTAACACGAATTGTATTTAGCTTATCCTATTGTTTTTTGTGTTAATGAAGCAAATCAAAAGAAAAATTCGTGTTAATTCGTGAAATTCGTGTTTGACCTAAGTAATTACCTTCAATTTATCCAAATTCAAAACCACGATACGCCCTTCATCTGCAGAAATCAATTTTTCTTCTCTAAAATCAGTGAGCGTCCGAATGACGGATTCCTTCGCCGTTCCGGCTAAAGCAGCAATATCATAGCGGAGTATGGATATGGGGTCGTCTCCATAATGGTCGTGCAAAAGCAATAGCACATTTGCCACTCGTTTACGGACAGAGTTATAAGCCAATTGTAAGAGCAATTCTTGTTGTGAAACGACATTGCCTGCAAGCATTTTGAGAAACTTGACAGATACTTCGCGGTTACTGTTCAATAATTTTATAAAATCCTCTTTTGGAACAATAGCAAAATCACAATTTTCAAGGGCAATGGCAGAATCGTTATAGCTTTCCTCTCGCAGTATTGCCATGTATCCTAAAAAGTCTTTTTCGCCCAATAAATGGATGATCAATTCCTTTCCTTCGCTATTGGTTTTAAAGACTTTGACTTTTCCCTTCTGAATGATATATAAAAAGCGCGGCATTGACCCCTCAGTATAAATAGTGGTTTTCTTCGGGAAAGAACGGACTTCGCGGTTAATCATCAGCGTTTTTAATGCGTCAACCACTTGGGATTCGTTGTTAAAATAACTGAAATCAAGATTTTCATTGCCATTGTGATTAAATAACTTATCTATTTTCTCCGACTTTGACAAACGCAATTCAATGACATTGAGTAGTTCATTGGCTTCAAACGGCTTGGCAATATAGTCTTCTGCACCCAAGTTCATACCGTAGCGAAAATCCTCTCTTCCCGTTTTTGCTGTTAGGAAAACAAAAGGAATGTCTGCTAAAACAGGCTTTTTATGTACGATACTCAATACGCCATAGCCGTCAAGGACGGGCATCATCACATCGCATAGTATCAAATTAGGAACGATTCTTTCGGCGGTCTCTACGCCTATTTTTCCATTTTCGGCTGTGTGGGTTTCATAGCCTGCAAGGCTGAGTATCTCTTCGATATTTTCACGAATATCGAGGTTGTCCTCGATAATGAGTATAGATTTCATTTATAATTTGGTTTAGTATTGAAACGGATAGTAAAAGTTGACCCTTCACCGAAGGAACTTTCAAAACTGATTTCGCCGCCCATTAACGCAACATATCTTTTGACGATATGCAAACCTAATCCAGTGCCTTTGATATTCGTCACATTGGAGGCGCGGAAAAAACGGGTGAATAGGTACTTTTGGTCTTCTTCAGGTATGCCAATCCCTTTATCGGTGATGCTGATTTGAAGTTTGCCGTCTTGAACCTTGATGTGGCAATCAATGGTACTGCCTTCATTAGAATATTTTGAAGCATTTGAAATCAAATTCACCAAAATGAGTTTGAGTAATTTTCTATCTAAGAAGACTTCTTCTTTGATACTTGCCTTGTGCGTTTTGATAGTTTGTCCTTGTTTCAAAATACTTTGGATATCGTCTTTTGTCTCTTGACAAAATGAATGAATATCGAACATTTCGTTATTAACAACCACAACGCCTTCTTCTAAGCGACCGAGCGAAAGGAAATCGTTCAAAATCGAGGTGAGCATATCCACACCCGACTTGATTTTATTGAAATGACGTTCGCGTTTATCTTGTTGATCAGTTTGAGTATATTGAACCATCAAACTCGCCGAAGACAGAATGGTACTGAGGGGGGTGCGAAACTCATGAGAAGCCATCGAAATAAAGCGGTTTTTCATTAAACCCAACTCTTGTTCTTTTTTCAAGGAGTTGCGCAACTCGGCTTCAATCTTTTTCAGATTGGTAATCGTACGCGTGTAAACAGCAATGCGCGGAATAGAACCATCTGGCTCATATAAAGGCACAGCATCAAACATAAAATAATGATCGAGTACTTTTTCAGGCACTTCAAAATCAAGCAAATTCTCGCCGTCAAAAACTTTTGCCAATTGCGTCTTTAGCAAAGTCCAAGTCTCATCAGATAATTGGGAATACAATGATTTGCCTGCTAATTCATCCATGAGTTTTTTTAATGCATGATGTAATTCGCCACCACAGAATACAACTTTGAAATCTTTATCTAATACGGTGATCACGCCATCAGGAAAGTTTCGGACAATCTGATGAAACAATAACTCCGTTTTTTTTACTTCTTCTTGGCTTATATTGAAAGCTTTTTCAACTGCAATGCGCTCTTCGATTTCATGTTCTAATAATTGTTTTGAGGATAAAAGACGATTGACAACATCTGATATCTTTTCTGTTCGGTCATTAACAATATTTTCAAGTTGTTGTTTCAGTTGTTTCAGGGCGGTTTCTGTGGCATTTAGTTCTGTTATATCATGTACAACGGTCATAAACATACGCTGCGAGCGCAGTTTGAACTCGTTGACAGATAGGCATAAAGGAAAAGTTGTTCCCTCTTTTTTTCTGCCCATAACGGTTCGTTTGCCTAAGTTGAGATAATGCTCAATAGGCTTATCATAGGCTTCTCGGTGGGACAAAGGTATCAGTAGCGCAATATTATTACCCAATAGCTCCCCCTCAGTATAACCAAATAGTTTGCAAGTTGCACTGTTTACGGATTCGATCACGCCCCCTTCATTGATGGTAATGATACCATCAATTGCCGTATCGTTGAGGACTTGCAAACGTGCCGCCATATCTTCGATATTCTCTATTTTACTTTTTACTTCCATGTTTATTATGTTAAATCAACTTCAACAAAAGTCACAAGTTTTGAAGACATATGATTTAATGAAAATCATGTTTTAGGATGATTTTGATTGGTTTTATGCAAAAAAAATGACGACGTAGCTAAACGCCACGCCGTCACCGAGTACCTTGATGATTGAATGATTAAGAAATCGCAACTGTTGTTGACAGAGCTTTTTTCTTTTCCACTTCAGTTTTAGGTACGTCGATTTTCAAAATCCCATCTTGATAGTGGGCTTTTACATCTGTGGCTTTAATGCTTTCAGGCAAGATAAACGAGCGACTGAATGCATTGTAGCTATACTCCATCCGGGTGTACTTTTTCTTCTTGTCCTCTTTCTCCATTTCTTTCTCCGCACTTATGGTCAAGATGCCGTCTTCGACTTCGATTTTAAAATCCTCTTTCGTTAAGCCTGGTGCGGCGACTTCGACCGTGTAGTTTTTGTCAGATTGGATGATGTTGACGGCAGGGACAAGTGCATTTTTTGGCATCTTGAAAAAATCGTCAAAATCACGTCCGAAAAAGTTTTCAACCATATTTGAAAAAGGTTGAAAAACACCACCATTGGTCAATGTGGGTGCTACCCATTTAGTTAGTGCTGACATAATTAGATTATTTTAAGTTAAAAAAATACTTTTGATTACTGCTTTAAATGCGATTTTAATTCGCTTTAAATATATTACAAAGGTCAACCTTGTCACGCTTTTAAAAAATGATTGGGATCATTTTGAGAAATGATTTTTGCTTTATACCCCCCTCAGTATTCTGGGAAATGATTGTCTTGTTGATAATCAATACCTTAGAATAAGCGCTATGCGTTCATAGTCTTCAAGCATGCCATTGTCCACAAAATAAACTTCCCCTTGTTTTTCCAAAACCATTTCGGCGATATCGTCCACAACATCCACGATAACTTTGTGGGCTCCGAAAGGTGGCTTCAACAATAGCTTATTTTCATCGCAGTGCAAATAGCCTTCATGGACATAATCTTTTTCGACCAAAAGTTTCCAACCACGTCCTTCAACGGCGGCTTGCCAAACAGCGTGTGCACCTGCAACACCTCGACCATAACCGACGCTTTCTTGATACTCAGACAATAATTCTTTGTCGCGTTTGTTGATGTATTCAAGGTATTTAGGATAAGCGAGTTTAGATATTTCATGGGCATTCTGATGCGTGTAGTTGCCTTTAATCGTACCGATTATCTGCTTTTTATGGCTGCTTTCTTTTTCGAAAATAGGGAGTTCTTCTACGGGCGCAGCGACGATGAGTGGTGTCTCTTTAGTTAGATATTTGCCCAATCGCTTGTCAATAATGCGGAAAAAGCTGTGTAAACGGATTTTTTCGAGTGCGGCTTTATATTTCTATGATTCTAAAAAGTTTTTCCTTCCATGGTTTGTGAAATTAAAATGATAAACAAATCTAAGCCCATTGGCACTTTTAAAACATGATGTAGATTAGCCTTTCAGATGATTTAATTCAGGTTACTGAGGGGGCGTGCGCCATAGGTGTGCGACATCTTATAGACGTGTGGACTGCGCATATTAAACAGATTTGGTTTTTACTCTTTTTAACAGCGAAAGATGCAAAGGGCGAGCAATGGCGATAATGACAACGCCCCATATTGTAATGAAAATACCTAAATACAGGACTATTGTTTTATCCAATGCCACATCGCTTGTAAAAGCGGTATTAATAACAGTGTGAAATAATATGCACATGAACACGCTGCCCTTTGTGGAATTAAAAAGCCACGTTAAGATAATCGCACCAGTCAATAGGCTTAAAAACCAACCGATAATATCGCCGAAACCCATCGAAACATAACCAGGACGATACAAAAACGCTGGAATATGCCAAATAGCCCATCCCAATGTGAGTAAAACCGTTGACTTTAAAGCGGAATAATGACTCTGCAAACGGGGCAAAGCATAGCCTCGCCAACCAACTTCTTCGCCTATTCCGAAGGTGACTAAATTGAACAAAAAAAAGCCTACTATTGAAAACTCAGGAAACTCACTTGAAACACCAATGCCCGCCCAATCCATTGGTTTTTGATGTGCCAAATACTCCCAAAACATCGTTATTATCAACAACATCAAAGGTGCTAAAACGACGACATACCAAACTGCACCGACGCGCCATTGAACCATTCTTTTCAATAGCGATAGCACCCCCTCAGTACCGTGCTCTTGTTTTTCCATAATGAAAGCCGCCAAAATGGGTCCTAATGCACCGTAAGCATGATGATAGAGTAGGATAGGGAAACCATTATAACCAAAATAGGGCAAGTAGAGTGGCGCCCAGATTATCCATGTGATAAGATACGATAAGAGGAAGTAGTTAATCAGATTTTTATAATAAAATAGCTTTATCATTTGATTACCTTTTAAAGTGAAAGAATCATTTTCTTTGTATAATTACTCATGTGGAATTACCATTTCGTATAGAGAAGAGCCATCACGGAAACAGCACCAAAACTAAAAAGTCCCCCCCTCAGTATTGATAACCAATATCATTTTTGCCAATGACTTTGGTTTCCATGAATCGCATAACAAAACACGAAATTTATCCTTTAAATAGAATCAGAAAAAGAAATTAACACCCATTTGGCTCGATAACCTTTATTAAACAGGCGACATTTTTCGGTTTACTTTGCGTTTTTTTCAGCAGGTATTTAAACCGAAATATGAAGTCCGTGAGTTTTTTAGACAGTGTTATATCATTGGCTACAATACGTTGCCATTGGTGGGATTAACAGCTTTTATCATGGGACTTGTTTTGACCATGCAACTGCGCCCGACTTTAGTGTATTATGGTGTCGAAAGTATAATTTCCTTTTCAAAGGCTATTTTAAAAAATTGGAAAAGCAAAAGAAAAAAGAAGAGGAGTTG
>JANMJN010000826.1:0-3412 GCA_031371355.1 Saprospiraceae bacterium | reverse complement strand
AACCTAAGTACGATTTGCCCGCACTTGTCCACGAAATGGTTGAAGCAGATTTATTACTTTTCAGGAAAGAGAAAATATTGCAAGACGCTGGTTTTGAAACTAAAAATCAATACGAATAAAAGTGAAAAATGAAAAACGATTTGTGAAAAGAGTGTACCCTATTTTCCACTTTTCGCCTATCACTTTTCAAATAAAAAGCTCTTTCTTTTTTGAAAGGGCTTTTTGTGTTTTAAGCACTAACTTCGCACGTTCATAAAACTTTAAAATAATGAAAAACTATAAAAATCTCCTTTTTTTCCTCCTTTTAACCCATCAATTGACCTTTGCACAAGGTGTCGGCTACCCCCTCAGTAACGAAGCCGTTTATCATGCCATGAACAGGTTTGAAATACTTTATGGTAATCCATCATTGTTTTATTCTGATCAAAAAACGTTTACACGCGGCGATGTGACCCGCTTTGCTCAGACGCTTGATACAGCCTCTAACATTCATCTATCGGATTTAGATAAAAAAGATTTGCGTTATATTTACGACGATAACAACGATTGGCTGTTGCAATCGGCTGAACCAACAACATTGACAGGTAAAAAAGAACCGATTGTTGGCACATTAGCCCCCCTCAGTATCGGCTCAATCGCAAGCCATTTTTAAAGTATTTTTACAAAACCCCAGCTAATTTGTGGGAATTGGATACCAAAAACTTCAGCCTACGTGTCAATCCTATTTTCAATTTTAACATAGGAAAAGATCGCAACGACGACGAATTAGTATTTAAGAATCAACGGGGTGTTGAGATACGGGGCAGTATCGACAATCGCGTTCATTTTTATACCAATATCCTTGAAACGCAATCGCGTTTCCCTAATTATGGAACGGATTGGGTCGAAAAACACAAAGCGGTGCCTGGATCGGGGTTTTACAAATCGTATCAAAGTTTGGTTTTTAATATCAAAAACGGCTATGATTATTTGAATGCGCAAGGGCTCATCAGTTTTAACGCCACCCCGCATATCGGTATTCAGTTTGGGCATGGTAATAACTTTATTGGCGATGGCATGAGGTCACTGTTTTTGTCTGATTTTTCAAACAATTATTTCTTCCTCAAACTGAATACAAAGGTTTGGAAATTTCAATATCAAAATATTTTTGCAGAACTCAATAACCTTGCTTCACAGAAAACGGGGGATGACCTATTGCAAAAGAAATTTATTGCGCTCCATCATTTGAGTTATAATGTAACGCCAAATCTCAATTTTGGCATTTTTGAATCAGTTGTTGCAAGCCGTAAACAACAATTTGAATTGCAATATTTGAATCCCATCATCTTCTATCGAAGTGTCGAACATTCTTTGGGCAGCCCTGATAATGTCAATGTTGGAGCCAATTTCAAGTGGAATATTGCCAAAAAATGCCAGATTTATGGGCAACTGCTGCTCGATGAGTTTTATTTCAGAGAAATTATTTCTGCCAGTGAAGGCTGGTGGGCGAACAAATACGGTGGGCAACTGGGCATCAAATACCCCAATGCTTTTGGGATAGATCATCTTGACTTGCAATTGGAATATAATAAAATACGTCCTTTTACTTACACTCACGGCGATAGTACAAACAGCTATACCCATGCAGGTCAGCCCTTAGCGCATCCGTTGGGAGCAAATTTTAAAGAAATCCTTTTGCGCGCCAGATATCAACCCCTCAGTAAATTGGTCTTTGATGCCCGTTTGATGAGCGCAACGCAGGGCGAAAGCAGTGCCACCAAGGATTGGGGCGAAGATCCAATAATACCTTATACAACTCGAAAAGGCGACTATGGCTACTTCACAGGCGAAGGCGTTAAAGCCAAAATTTTATTGATGTCGCTCGATGTGAGTTACCAAATCTATCACAATATGTTCTTGGATTTCAATGTTTTAGCCCGTAAAAAGGACAGCGATGACCCAACACGCAACCAACGAACCCTCTTTTTCGGTGGTGGCTTTCGGATGAATATTGGCAATATGAAACTGATGTTTTGAGCTATGTAATTGCGGTTATGTTTGTTTCGTTTTTCAGTACGAAACAATCGGCACATCCATATCCAAATCTTTCTCCGTTAATACAGGATTTTGTTCTGTTATACGCCCAATTTTTTGATTTTTCACCAAAATGGGTACACGCCGCTTGATAAAATTATAAACTTCGTTAATAGTTATTCGTCGATCATTATTGACATCGCTACTGAATGCACCGTTTTCATCGGTGCATTTTTTATTTGTAAACGCCTCGATTAGGGCTTCTGTAAATGCGCCATTTTGCCAGTCATAGTCTTCATACGACTGTTCATCGCTGCGGCAAGATGTGATTGTGGTTGTACCAATAGCTGCTCGGCTCAATTTCATCAAAGACTCGGCATCTACTGATTCTTTTGACCCTTTTGCCGCACCACTGTGGCATGCATCTATGAAAATCAACTTATGACAAGACACTTTTTCCAATAAACTTAACGCAACGTCTTGATAATCAATCGCAAAATCATCGCCATCGCTCGGGTTATAATCTGACGGCAAAAGTTTGAACCGTTTGTCACTACTTGTTTTGCCGTGACTTGAAATGAAGACCACCAAATAATCTTTGCTGAATATACGGTTTTCAGCGTTCGGATTTTCGTAATTATCCTTTACATTTTTGAACGCTTTTCGGATACCGCGTTCAGTTGTCAAAGAGGAATCAATGAGTGCCGTTGTAAAAACGTGTTTGAACAATCCTCTTGATTGATTCGCCAATATTGTGGCAAAATCTTTCGCATCTTTTGCGGTGTATTTCAAATCTTTATTCGTCGTGCCGATACTTAGAATATGCAGGTTCGGTCTTTCGGGATCGTAGCGAATAAGCATCGTATTGCTTCGTACGATGCCTCTATCAGTGGTTAATTCAACGCGCACTTGATAGGTTTTAGCAATATTGAAAGATAACTTCGTGCTGTAAGTTTGCCGATAAATATTTTCCTGTTCTGTCGGTGGGGACAAATCTGCTATGTCCATTTTGCTCCCATTTATGGGTATTTCGTCCACAAAAACCTTAAATTGGTCACGTTGCAAAGGCTCATAAGCATCCACATTCAATTCTATGTTAAATTCTGGTTTATTCGTCACCACATTTTGGATATTTGTTCGATACTCATCTGGCGCATGCCAGGTGATTTGTGTCCCTATATTTTGCCGCTTTTTCGGCTGAATGTCAAAGACAACTTTGTCTCTCAACACGTCTTCTTCAAGGAGAACGCCCGTCACTTTTACTTTCAAACGCCCCCCCTCAGTATTCGACCTTAAACGCAGTGTCATTTCTCTTGATTTTCCCGCCGATATCGGTGTTATTTTATCAAAAAGGGACAGATTAGTCGCTATAAGATCTGGTGGCAATTCAAATGCGACA
>JANMJN010000822.1:0-4304 GCA_031371355.1 Saprospiraceae bacterium | reverse complement strand
CATCATGAGTTTACCATAACTCGCGTTAAACGGTTCTGAACCACCACTCCAATCTTCTACCGCAGGAGTGTGGTCGTCGTGATGTAGGTCTTTTTCTAAAATGTCAGTTGAAGCCATTAGTATAAAATTATTTTTTGACTTTGCTTAAAGTATTGATTGTCAAATTTTCACCTTAAATCCCCCCTCAGTAAAAAAGCTTTTTTACGATTGAGAAAGGAAAAAAGAGAATAGATAAATCCATAAAAAATCTACGAAATGCCAGTATGTTAGTGTCAATTCAAACCTCAATTTACGTTTTGCAGTAGGTTTGAAAGGCAGTGAAAATGCATGAATTAACGCGACGAACAAAACAGCAATACCGCCGAGAACATGTGCCGCGTGAAAACTTGTAAAGACATAAATGAAATCGCCAGAAGGATTTAATGTCAACGGCACGCCTATACTTTTCATATTTGTCCAAGCCACATATTGTAAAACAACGAAAGAGATACCTAACAAGGTTGATAACAATAACAAGCCTTTGTATAAGGCTTCTTTTCCGCGTTTGAAGCTCATATAAGAGAGTTGTAATGTCACGCTACTCAATAAAAGGACGGCTGTATTGACAAAAAATATGCTTGGTAATCTAAATTCTAACCAATTTCCCGCGGCTTGTCGAACAACATAAGCACTTGTCCATGCGGCAAACATCATTGTGATACTCCCGCAACCGAGCCAAAGCGCGAATTTCCAAGGGTGAATCTTATTTCTTCTGTTTATTATTGCCTCTACCATTTTAAATAATTATAAATGATAAATGATGAATGATAAATTTGTTAAAATATCAATCAAATAATTTTATCAAAATAAAGCGCGCACAGTGCAATTGGCAAATATGCGAGCGAAAAAAACATTTGAGCACGAGCTGCTTCTCGCGAACATTTCTTGTACAAATCCCAACCATAATAAACAAAAACTAATGCTAAAATGCTTAGAATAATTGCTGAAACGATACCCGTTACGCCTAATAAATAAGGCATCCAACTTACAGGTAATAGAAAGAGCGAATATATAATGGACTGTTTTCCAACTCTTTTGTCTTTTGCCCCATCACTTGTGGGTAATAAATAAAAACCTGCGTTTTTATAGTCTTCATCACCCAACCATGCAATTGCAAAAAAATGCATAAACTGCCATATAAATTGTATGCCAAAAAGTGCCAAAGCCAATGATGTCAATTGTCCATTTTGAGCAGCGGTACAACCAATAACGATAGGCAATGCGCCTGGAATCGCACCAATTGTCACTGCAAAATTAGACACGCGTTTCATTGGTGTATAGACAAAGGAATACAAAATCAAGGAAACCATGCCTAAAAAAGCCGTCAATGGATTGAAAAACGCTAAAAGTGAAATACCGACAAGACTTTGTAAACCTGCAAATAGAACACCATCTGAAACCGACATACGACCTACGGCGATAGGACGATTTTCAGTGCGTTTCATCAATTTATCATAGTCTTTTTCAATAACTTGGTTAAGTGCATTCGCAGCCCCAGTTGTAAAAAGTCCACCGAGAAACAGTATGATTAAATCAGACCAAACAACATTAGAATCAAGTGCAATCAAAAATGCCATAACTGCAGAGAAAACGACCGTTAAAGACAATTTGAACTTCATCAGAACACCATAATCTCTAACTTTCAGAGCGAATGATGACCCCAACCCTATATTTTCGTTTTTTATAACTGACACGTTGTACAGAATTTTATTTTATTAATGATCACCTGGCGTTTCGCCGGGCTTCATTGGTTCAATTTGAGGAATGTATTCGATACCATCTTTACCGTAGTCATATGCCCAACGGTGTACAACTGGCAACTTATCACCCCAGTTACCATGCCCTGGAAGAATAGGTGTCGTCCATTCCAATGAATTTGATTGCCAAGGGTTTTTGTTCGTCATTTTCTTACCGCGCCAGATACTCCAGAAGAAGTTGACAACGAAAAGAACTTGTAAAGCAAAAACGATGATGGCAGCAATTGTAATAAATTTGTTCGTATCTGCGAAACCTTTGAACGCATCGAATGTATCGAAACTGTAATAACGGCGCGGGACACCAGCTAAACCTATATAGTGCATAGGCCAAAAGATGGCATAAGCGCCAATGATGGTTCCCCAAAAATGAATTTTACCAAGCGTTTCGTTCATAAAACGACCGTACATCTTTGGAAACCAGTGATAAATACCAGCGAACATACCAAAAAATGCAGCAATACCCATAACGATATGGAAGTGAGCTACAACAAAGTACGTATCGTGCATCGGAATATCAATAGCAGAGTTACCCAAGAAAATACCTGTCAAACCACCTGAAATAAACATGGATACGAAACCCATAGCAAATAACATAGGTGAATTGAAACGTATATTACCACCATAGAGCGTTGCTATCCAGTTGAATACCTTCACAGCAGATGGTACGGCAATAATCAATGTAAATAATACGAAGAAGTTTGAAATGAATGGATTAACACCAGACATAAACATGTGATGCGCCCAAACGATAAACGACAAAAAGGCAATTGCCAAAATCGAATAAACCATTGCTCGGTAACCAAAAATGGGTTTACGGGCATGTGTTGACAAAACTTCTGAAGTCAAACCCATCGCAGGCAAAATGATAATATACACCTCAGGGTGTCCCAAGAACCAGAACAAATGCTGATACAAAATAGGGCTACCGCCAACGTGTTCAAGTGCTTTGCCACCAATGAAAATATCGCTCAAGAAGAATGATGTACCTAAACCTCTATCACACATCAACAAGAAAAATGCAGATGCCAAAACAGGGAAAGACAAAATTCCGAGAATCGCTGTGATTAGAAATGCCCAAATTGTTAATGGCATACGCCACATTGTCATACCTTTTGTGCGCAAGTTCAATACGGTTGTTACGTAATTGATGCCGCCTAACAAGACAGAGACGACAAATAAGACCAAACTGACCGTCCACAAAGTCATACCTGCACCCGAACCACTCGAGGCTTGAGGTAAAGCACTGAGGGGAGGATAAGCCGTCCAACCACCGGCAAAAGGACCTGTTGAAAGAAATAAAGAGTAGAACATAACAACACTCGAAAGGAAGAAAAACCAATACGAGAGCATATTAAGGAAGCCCGATGCCATATCACGCGCACCTAACTGTAAAGGAATCAATAGATTGGAAAACGTACCTGACAAGCCCGCCGTCAATACGAAGAATACGATGATTGTACCGTGCATGGTCACAAGTGCGTAATAGAACTCCGGTTCGAGTTTACCAATACCAGAGTCTTCATTGATGACAATCCATTTTCCGAGTAAAGGACGTAACCAACTGAAATCCGACTCAGGGAAGCCTAATTGCAAACGGAAAATGATAGACATACCCGCACCAATTAATGCCCAAATCATCCCTGTAATAAGGAATTGTTTGGAAATCATTTTGTGATCCGTGCTGAATACATAGTGGGACAAGAAGTTTGTTTGGTATTTATCACCATGGTGATGGTCATGAAAACCATCTTCCCAACCTGTTTCTTCCACGATGACTTCCGGGTCTTTATATGTGACGTTAGCCATTTTTTAAGCGTTTTTATGAGTTAAACCTAATATAAGGTTATTTTTTAAAAAATATATACCCCTCAGTATTTTCAAAATATCTCAATAAAAAGGGTCTTTATTTAGCCAAATTCAAGTTATGTGCGTCTATTTATGTGTAGTCGGTGCAGGTACTGCCGGTACTGGCTCAGCTGGCTTTGCTTCACTTGGTGTAGTTGCTTTAGCCTCACCATTTCCTTTCCACCATGTATATTTACCAGCCTCAACTTTTCCTTCAATATTATCATGGAAAAATGCTTTTTGTTCAGATGCCCATTTTGCATATTCAGCCATTTCCACGACTTTAACAACACGGCGCATAGAAAAATGCCCTTTACCACACAATTCAGCACAGGCTAATTCGAAGTCAAATACTTCCCATTTTCTCGGACCATTTGGTTCAGCTGGATCCGCAGGCACATTGTATTCTGGATATTTTTTCAAATTCATCCGATACTCTTCCGTTGTCAAAGTCGGTGTAAAAACAAAATACGTCGGTAATCCTGGAATTGCATCCATTTTCACAGAAAAATGTGGTAAGTAGAAGTTATGTAAAACGTCTTTTGCCGTAATACGGATACGTATTTTTTTACCTTTAGGAATATACATGACTTCACTACCTGCCAAAATGATGTCATCTTGACTTTTGGGATCATTAAAATCCACACCAATATCATTAAGACC
>JANMJN010000800.1:0-6324 GCA_031371355.1 Saprospiraceae bacterium | reverse complement strand
AAAGTCGGAACAGAGCAAGCGAAGTTTCTGAAGCAATAATCGTCGCCAATGCCTATTCTATCCTACCGACGGCAAGGTTTTGTACTTTGCCGTCGGTTTATTATATGCCAATTAATACTGATTAACAACTGTATGTTATTGTTTGATAAAGCGAACGGCTTCGCCCTTAGTTTTAACAAAATAAACACCGCTTTGTAATGATTGGATATTAATTGTTGCATTGAGCATGTATTTTTGAGACAAAACGACTTGCCCTAATGTATTGACAATATCAATTTCTTTGCCAGACACATTGTCAATGACCAAAACATCGGTTGTAGGGTTTGGATAGACCTTGATTTTACCCCCCTCAGTACCTAAGCGTTTTACAGCTATAATCTTTGACAAAGTCTCTTTACCATTTATCTCAGTCATCAACAAACGGTAATAAGTCAAGTCAAAAGGGTCACTATCCACTGTCACCCCCTCTTTGGGGTTGGGGCTAATGAGGGAGGTAAAATAAACACCCTCTTTGGACTTTTGGACTTCGACGGCGTTCAGTCCCTTTGCTTCTCCGAATACCCAAGTCAAAAGGTTACCTTTTGTTTCGGCAATGCCTTTAAAATCAATGAGTTCAATGGCTAACGGTATGATAGATTCAAGCGATACATTGTCGTAATACATTTTGTTTTCTCGAACTTCTGAGCAGTTCGTCCAAAGGTTTTCGCTTTCTGCAGTGACGAATAGAGAAGGTGTCCAACTTCGTGCTTCACCACCAATTTGAAAGCCTGTGGGTGCGTTCATAAAAGCCGCATTCAAATTCAAATTTTCGTTCAAACCGCCCCCTTGAACCTTGAATGAAATATAGGCATTGGTCGTCATATCGAACTCAAGTTCAAGATAATACCAAGTATTGGGGGCAAGTGTTGCCCCGAACTCCGATGTTTTAATCGTTTCCCAAGTACCATTGTGCCAGACATTCCATTTGTCTCCAACCCATTGATTGCCAATGTATTGAATGCCTGCGATAAAAGTCAAGTTAGTGCTGCCCACTGTCCGCGTTGATTGAACGCTCATCTCTGGACCCGATTGCGTCAAGCCAATTGGAGTTGCATTATACGCCCACAGACCGTAGCGCGCACGCCCCGTTAAGCCTGCCGTGGTGCTGATGGTGTGCGCTGCAATGACGTGATTACTCTTAGTCGAAGCATTTTTGTTTGACCAAACCCTTAGTCCATTTGTTCCTGCTTGGGCAATATCGGTTGAGCGTATGACTTCACCAATATTGTCGCCATAACAAGCATTACCAGAGACAATTTCTTCAAAAATAGTCCATGTTTGAGCCGTCTCGAAGTTGTCAGAAAAGACCGCCGTGTTTTGTCCTATTATTTGACAACAGTGTGTCGAAAAAAAGAGAAGGTAAAACCACAGTATTTGCCAAAACTGTTTGTGAAAGACAGTCATTTTGTAACGATTTTTGAAAAAGGAGGTAATTGAATGATAAAAAAGAAAAGGAGATAATACCCCTGTAAAAAGGCAAAGTTGCAGAAAGGAAAAGACTTTTAGGATACGTATGGAAGAAAATATACTGGGCATCTCCTCATTAAGCGTCTGTAAAAGCCGTTAACGTTTGCGTAAAAACTGGTTTTGATGAAAAAGATGAATTGGCATCGTTTATCAATACGCTTTAATACCCCTCAGTATTTTTAGGTCTCATGTCCTTTTTCATAACCCAACCGCCTATTTTTTTACAAACCGCACTACTTCATCTCCGACCTTAACGAAGTAAATGCCACATATTAATTGGTGAAGCATAAAAGAGGAGGAATGATTGTTTTTTTCAGACAAAACAACTTGACCCAAGGCATTCACAATCGTCACATCTTTCCCTTCGGCGTTTTCAATCGTCAAAACATTATTGACAGGATTCGGATACACCTTTATTTTAGACCCCTCAGTACCCAACCGTTTGACAGCAATAATCTTTGAGAAAGCCTCTTTGCCATTTATCTCAGTCATCAACAAACGGTAATAAGTCACGTCATAAGGGCTAATATCCACTGCTGTCTCCCCTTTGGGGTTAGGGATACTGAGGGGGATAAAATGAACACCTTCTTTTGATTTTTGGACTTCAACCTTATCCAAATCCTTTGTATCCGCAAATGCCCAAATCAGATGATTGGCATCTTTCTGAGCAAAACCTTGAAAATCAGTTAATTCAAGCGCAATGATGGTCGGGTCAAATTCAGAAGCGCCTAAATCAAACGCCCCACCCATCGGTCTACTTTTGCCGTCAATATCAAAGCTAACACCAAAGCCTGACATGTCTTCTCCCGCATTGATAAGTGGCGAGTTGAGTACCAAACGATAATTTACCGTATCCACAAAAAGACCCGATACATTGGCTGGTTTCGAGCAATAATTGTTCAGTTGTGAGCCTGTTGCACCTTGTTGAAAGTTGAAACAAGCACCCGTATTCGTCGAAAGACCTGCACCCACGATGACATTGTTTGCTAACAACATAGTATTGTTCTGGTTGTAAAGTCGAAACGCATCCCGCCCGGTGTTGATGATGGTATTGTTGATAAAATCACAAAACGTATTGCTCAATGAACCGAGATAATCATCGCAAAAAATGGCATCACCGCCACAGTTAACCAGCAAATTATTGAAAAACCGGTTGTTGCCCAAATGCCCAATAATGGCTAAACCACTGCCACCGACATTGCGGATGCGGTTGTTGAAACAGTTGCCGCCCGCACCGCCACCGCATTGCATCCCGTTGTTTTGGAATGCCGCAAAAGGGTCAATGCCACACCTATCAAGGTCGTTGTAATAGACTTGGGCATTGGGCGCACAGGCATATTGTATGCACTCTGCACCGCTTCTTTTGACAGTATTGTGGTGAATTTTAAGATTGACGATATTATGCGGATAAGCCTTTGTTGAAACACCCAAGCAGTCAAATGTTCTGCCATCGCCAAAAAACGAATTGCCGACATAAATGCCTTCTGCACCCGTATCGTGTAGGTAATTGTCATGAATATTGACATTATACATCGTAAAGTTCTCGCGCCACGTCGTAGGGTCACAACTGGGGTCAGTCTTTGCCATAATACCTGCAAAACCTGATTTTGCTACCTCAATATGGTCTAATTCGCTATCTGAACTCAAGTTGCCAATACTCACCGCCGTTGAAGTACCACTTGAATCCACTCGAAAACCATAATATACTGAGGGGGTGCCAGTGCCTGTGGCGCGGAAATAACGGCAGCCTTGAAAGTCTAAAGCAGCATAATACGCCCCATGACCGAGCGTCACTAAACCGCCACAGTTTTTAAAAATAATGGGCTGTGATGTAGTACCTGTAAAGCCTTTGAACCGCAAAAGATTGTAATTGCCTGCCATGATACAGACTGTTTGACCAGGCAGCACATTCAAATTGAATGTACCTGGGGTGGTACTTTGGGTGTAAATGCCACTTTGAGAGACTACATGATTGCAGCCACAGTTCTGTTGGCTTTGTGCGTAAAGGGTTGAAAAAAACACCATTATGAGTGTCAATAAATGGGATTTCATAAAGAAGATAAGTTTTGTAATGTATTTATTTGTTGAAAATTGCAAATTGTAAGGTTGTGCGGTGTATGCCTTGAAAACCTTGCCAAACTGGTTACCAAAACGGCTCCTAACGACAAACGCTTGATAGATGACATGTCTCATCTATCAAGCGTTTGTTTTAAGTGTGCGGCAAAGATAAGGGGTTATTTCCATACGGGTTGTTAATTTCTTGGTAAACTGCCCAAAGTAACTCTTTTGGGTTACGCTTAAAAATAATTCTTTCCTTTGAAACAGACAATAAAACCCGCCCCCTCAGTATCTTGGCAACGAAATGAAAAAATACACGCTCACCTTCCTTTTTGGCATGTGTTCAATGCCTTTTATCTTCGCTCAATTCCACTTCAATGGCTCAGCAAAGCCATTGGGCGACCGTTGTTTTCAATTGACGGATGCAACTAACAACAAAATTGGCTCAATTTGGGATACGACAAAGATTGACTTGCGGCAATCGTTTGATGCCAACCTTGATGTGTTTTTGGGTTGCAAAGATGGCGATGGTGCGGATGGTATGGTGTTTGGTTTTCAACCCGTCAGTACATCTATTGGTCAGCCGGGTGAAGGTATGGGTTTCTTAGGCGTGAGCCCTTCGATTGGTATTGAGATGGATACTTATCAGAATTTTAACCGTTCTGACCCGTCTTTTGACCATATTGCGATTATCAAAAACGGCGATATCAACCACAGTTCACCTAATACCTTGGCGGGTCCCGTCTCGATGGGTATCAACGGCAGCAATGTAGAAGACTGCAACAAGCACAGCCTGCGCGTCAATTGGAATGCTACGACCAAAAAGCTGCAAGTGTGGTTCGATTGTGATTTGAAATTGACCTATATGGGCGACATTATCAATGAGATATTTGGCGGCGACCCGCTTGTTTTTTGGGGTTTTACGGCTGCCACAGGTGGTTTGAACAATGAACAAGACGTATGTTTTAAGTTTACTACACTCATAGATAAGCCTTCTAAAGCCAATCTGTGTAAGGGTGATACCATAAAATTGCAAGCCTATGGCGGTGTCTCTTACAGATGGTCTCCTACCGCAGGTTTGGACAATCCAAATATTGCTACACCGATTGCCAAACCCGATGTGACCACCACATACATCGTGACAGCCACTGACCGTTGCGGTGTTGAGTTTAAACAAGAAGTCACACTCGTCGTCAACGGCGACCCCATTCTGATAGATTTAGGACCCGATAAAACGCTCTGTGGCGGAGATTCAGTTCGGCTTGATGCGTCTCGAAGCGGTGCAAAAACCTATAAATGGTCAACGGGCTCTACAGAATCAGTCATTTTTGCTCGAAAAGAAGGGTTATATTCTGTTCTGCTGGCGCGCGGCAATTGTACAGCTACGGATTCAATCCGGTTTCACTTCATTTTACCCCCCTCAGTAAAATTGGGCAATGACACCGTTTTGTGTGAATACAAAAAACTAAGTCTCGACGTGTGGGCAGAATTGGCGACCTATCATTGGCAAGACAATTCACCCCTGCCCTCCTACCCCGTTGCTTATCCTGGCACATATTCCGTAACGATTACCAATCAATGTGGTACAGCCTCCGATGCTATTGCGGTTCAATACGATGATTGCCACAAGGTCTTCATACCGACCGCTTTTTCGCCGAATGATGATATTGTCAACGATGCCTTGGTTATTTATGACCATGCCAATGTGCGGCGCATCAAGACCTTTCGTATCTTCGATCGCTGGGGATCTATGGTGTTTGAACAATTGGATTTTCCACCCAATGATGCCGCTTATGGCTGGGATGGGAAGCGACAGAACCGCTCTTTACCGTCTGGTGTTTACGTGTATTATGCTGAAATTGAGTTCACCGACGGCGAGACTTTGATAAAAAAGGGTGATGTAACCTTGATGAAATAATATACACGTATCAGATACCTAAATATCATTTTATGAAAAAAATACTCTTCCTTATCCTTATTACAACCTATTTGCCTAATTATACAAACGGACAAACATCTGCCTTAAAACAAATCAAAGTGAAAGGCAACAGCTTCGTTACAGATGACGATAAGCCTTTTATACTGAGGGGTCTGAATGCCAGCGACCCAGACCGATTGCAAACCATTGGGCACTGGGACAAATCCTATTTTGAGGAAATGAAGAACTGGGGCGCAAACGTTGTCCGCTTCCCCATTCACCCAAGGGCATGGCGCAAGCAAGGTAAACAGCAATATCTGAAAATGCTCGATGAAGGCGTTCAATGGGCAACGGAATTGGGCATTTATGTCATTATGGATTGGCATTCTATCGGCAATCTGCGGACAGAGATGTACCAGGACGATATGTACGATACAACTCAAAAAGAAACATTTGACTTTTGGCGCAACATGGCGAAGCATTTTAAAGGCAACACCACCGTCGCTTTTTTTGAATTATTCAATGAACCCACGACCTATAATGGTCAATTAGGCACTTGCACTTGGTTGGATTGGAAGAAACTCAACGAAGAGATGATAGGCATCATCAGAGCGCATGGCAATACAGCGATTCCATTGGTTGCGGGTTTCAATTGGGCTTATGATTTGACACCTGTTGCCAACGACCCCCTCAGTATAGAAGGCATTGATGGATAGAAAGAAATGAGGCTTTTTCAAAAAGTTATAATGGGTACTGCTAAATTGTTGTATTATTTCTTTCATTTACTTTAAAAATAGGCAAAATAGTGTGAATAATGTAAGAGATTGAAAAAGTTATGTAAC
>JANMJN010000796.1:0-6353 GCA_031371355.1 Saprospiraceae bacterium | reverse complement strand
AATCATTTTTCCTATCAAATCAACAAGGCAAACCGACACCACATCAGGCGAAGGGGTTTTTAAGTCTATCGTTAAAATATCGTGTGTTGGATTAGGGAAAACGGTTATTTGGTTGTCCAAAGGCACAACTTCTTGGACAGGCACTCGCGGGTTAAATTTATATTGAATAGTCTGAATATTGTTCAAAGAATCTGTTTCGACAATCGCAATCGGATCTTTTGAGAGGTTGCTCCAATAATACGTGAAAAATTGTTCATTCCGAAAAGGCTCGTTTAAGCCCGTTACAACCAATGTGGTCACGTCCAACCAAACACCTAAAAGATTAAATTTGACAATTGTTTTTGGTTTCCGCAACTCATGTCGCCGTTCACGTAAAACGGGAAAATCGCCCATCGGCAACCGCATGATACCCCAAGCATCCACCGTATCCATCCGTGTAATATCGTAAACCAATCGCCCCGAATCGGGTGTTAGAAACGGCAACTGCCGCAGCAACGAATCGGGTGCAGCACTCGCTGGAAATTCCGTCACGGCACCTCCTTTTGTCTGAAAACTTTCGCCCATTTTCATCGGTGCACGACGTTCTGTTAGCGGCGTATGCGACACAGCATACCATTTAACAAAATAACCTTGGTAAGAAAGACCACGATAGCCCAATAGTTCAAAAAGCGAATCGGTGCGTCGATAAATAGACACTTGTTTCGTCGAATCGTAAGGATTCATCAGGTTTGCTGAAGGAAAAAGGCGCCGAGTTGTTGTGTCAGAGACAGCTACAAATTGCTGTATATCAATCAATTGTGCTTGCAAATTACGATAGTCCCATACTTGGTTACCACCACTGGGCGTTATACTGATTTGAGCAGTCGTTGAACGTTTTGCTGTGGCGATATACAATTGATCGTCTATTTGTGGAAAGAAAGTAGAAGTGATAACAGATTGAGAAAACAATCCATTCGCTAAACATAAAATACAAAAAAGCACACTTGGAAATAGAATGTTTTTCATCAGCATTTGTCTGTATCATTGTATTATAAAATGTCTGCAAAATTAATTTTTTTTTCAAATATTTTGACATTTTATTTGCTTTTGAATACTGTAAAAAACGAATCTTTACTGAGGGGTGCAAAACAACTATCGCCAAATTACGGAGGGGTCAATCTCACCAATCCTCGCTTTACCAACGAGTGCCATCGCTTGGTCAAATTCTGTTTGCAATATTGTCAAAACCTTTGATACCCCTTCAGCACCGCCACAACCTAAGGCAAAGCAGATAGATTTGCCAATTAACACAGCATTTGCACCCAAAGCAAGGGCTTTTAAAACATCTGTTCCGCGTCTTATGCCACCATCCATTAATATCGGTATGCGCTTGTTGACCTTATGGGCAATACGCGGCAATGCTTCAATCGTCGCGGGGACAGTATCCAAATTTCTGCCACCATGATTGGAGACAACAATACCCGCAGCTCCGATTTGAATCGCTTTTTCAGCATCATCGGGGTTCAAAATGCCTTTTAGCAAAACAGGGATTTTTGCAAAAGAGACAATCCACGCCATATCTGCCCAAGTCAAAGGCTTTCGTTGTATCGGTTGGTCAAGAATATAAGGTCCATGCAGTGTGTCGGGCAGCTTAAAATTGATGCGTTGCTCACGGTTACGTACACCCGCCACAGGCGTATCCACAGTGATAATCAATGCTTTACAACCGAGTGACTCTGCTTTTTGTATGATTTCTTTCGTTTTCTCACGGTCATCTCTGACATACATTTGAAACCAAAGCGGGTGCGTAGCGGCTTGCGCAATTTCTTCAAGTGGCGTGGTGGTATAGGAACTGATGATATAAGTTGTTGATGCCATCCCTGCGCCACGAGCCGTTGCGACTTCGCCTTCCGGATGCATGATTTTATGATAGGCGGTTGGGGCAATGAGTATGGGATATGCCATTGTTTCCCCAAAAAGAGTCATAGATGTATCGAGTTGACTCGTATCCGTCAATACTGAGGGGTTGAGTTTTATCTTATCGAATGCCTGTCTATTCCAACCGAGTGTTACTTCGTCAGCTGCACCACTTGCGACGTATTCATATGCAAAAGGGCTCATTTTTTCGGCAGCCAATTTTTCAAAATCGAATAAATTGACTAATTGCGATAAGTCCTTTGGTTCATTTTTGTGATTCATTGCACTTAAATTTAAGGCATAAAAGTAAAAATTTTGGCTGCTTTTTAAGCAAAAGCAGCCAAATTACTGAGGGGTATCCCCCAAAAATCGAAAGAATTATTGAAAATTATTTCTTTTGAAATTCACCTGTTGCCCGAATCTGAATATTATCGCCCACCATAATAGTTGGTAATTTTCCACCGATGCCAAAATCGCTTCTTTTGATGGTCGTGAGTGCTTTGATACCCAATTGAGGTACTTTATTTTTAGGGTCAGGATGCGCCGCGGGTCCATTCATCGTCACATCAAAAGTGACCACTTTTGTCACGCCTTTGATTGTCAAATTGCCAATCATCGTGTATTTATTGCCTTTAATTTTTTTCAAAGACGTGCTTTTAAAAGTCAATGTCGGGAATTGGGCAACGTTAAACATATCCTCGCTTTTCAAGTGATTGTCCCGCATTTCGAGGTCGGTATTGAGACTTGCCGACTCAATCGTGACTTCAAAAACAGCATCAGACAAGTCGTCTTTTGTCGCGGTTATTTTGCCATCAAATTTTTTAAAATAGCCGTCAACTTCCGAAATGCCGTGATGTTCGGCAATGAAAGTGAATTTTGAATGTCCTTTGTCAATTGTCCATTGAGCGTGTGTGGCTATCGAAGCTAATAAAAAGGCTAAAACAAAAATGCTTTTTTTCATAATACAGATTTATTAAAATTTTAATTAAATTGTAAAGCTAATCAACGGCAATTACCTTACAGGCTCGATTCTACCATCCCTATTATTCATTCGATAAACTTGGGATAAGACTCGATACTTAATTTCAAAGGAGATAACTTTCTTTGTAATTACTTAGCTCATACCACAGATGACGCTATCCGTAGCAGACATTCAATTCATTAAAAACGGCTGAATTGATATTGAGAAATGAAATATTGCTTGGTTTATTTATGTGGCGGTTGAATTTTACGCAAAATCGTTTTGTCAATATAAAAAGTACCAAACGGCACAAAACTCGACACCAGTACTTTCCATGTCGTTGTGTTAAAACGCCATTCCAGTTCTGCACTGAGTTTTATGGCGAGAAAAACAAAGAGAATAAACAAAATGCCATGCGTTTGCCCAACGGTTTTCACTACTGAGGGGTTGCCTAAAACATACTTTATGGGCATCGCAATAAAGACTAAAATGAGGAGTGACACGCCTTCTAAAAAGGCGACTAATCGGAAAATTCCGATATTTGAATTGAAATATTTTTTCATAAAACGCTGAAATTAAGGTTTGCTTACCGATGGAAAAATTGCCACAGGATAGATGATAAAATTACCAAAAATGATATGATGTATCAGATTATCTTTCTTTTTGAATTTTGCTTTATCTGTTGTTTATTACATTTGCACAAAAATAATGAATTATGCCAGCCAGAACAGTTTATCTCATAAAAAGAATTGAAACAGAAGTTGCAGCGAAGATGAATAAAGCCTTAACAGAATATGATGTTACGCTTTCTCAATTCATCGTTCTTAATTTTGTCAATGACAATCCCAATGATTTATCGTCAGCACAATTGTCGAGGCGTTTCAATATGACCCCTCAGTCTATGAACGAGGTGGTCACGACGTTGCAACGCAAGGAGTTAATGGACAAAAATGTGGATGCTAACAATAAACGCATTTTACGGATTAGTCTAACTGAAAAAGGGAAAGACATTCTAAAACAATGCAATGAAACAATAGATGCTGTCGAAAAGGAATTGTTTGGGGAATTGTCGGATACTGATTTGCAGACACTAAGAGGTTTGATAGGCACCGTTTTAACGCATATCCGCAACAAAACAGCCGCTTGATATCAATACAGATATGGGCTGTCACATATCTTTTTCGACTAAGTACTTATTAGTTTTTCGATGAAAACGGTACAAAACCCTACGGCATTTTTAGGGTCAAAAAGCCCGTCTAATTGTTCATTGTTTAAATGACGCATGATATTTTTGTTTTCTAAAATAGTAGTTTTCAAATGTTTATGTGTTCTTACCGTTTCTTTGCAAGCCGCTTCGACCCACTCATGCGCTTCGGTTTTACCTATTTTTTCTGCTAACGCCAAAGAGATATTTTCAGCAAAAATCAACCCCTCCGTCATCTCTATGTTTTTCAACATTCTTTCTTTGTCCACTTCCAAACCATTGGTTATTTCAATAGCTCGACGCAGTGTGCCTGCGGTCAGTTTAATGACGTCAGAAAGGGTTTCCCATTCTGCGTGCCAAGTGCCGGTGGCGCGTTCATGGTCTTGTGTCATGCACGATAACATGGTAGAAACCAAAGGTGGAATGCGGGTTGCATTAGCCAAAATCGCTGTGCAACCGACTGGATTGCGTTTATGGGGCATCGTCGAAGAACCGCCTTTGCCTTTGTCCGAAGGTTCAAACACCTCCCCTATTTCGGTTTGCATCAAAAGGCTGATGTCTTTTGCCATTTTGCTTAAACTGCCCGTCAAAATGCCTAGTGTCGTAGCGATTTCTACCAAATTATCGCGTTGTGTGTGCCAAGATACTGAGGGGGTACTTAGTCCTAAAAGTGTCGCCATTGTTTCATTAATGAGTAAGCCTTTTTCGGGCATACTTGCCAATGTACCAACTGCACCACCGAGTTGCAACTCTAGATTATTTTGCAACAAATTTTCAACCCTGCGTTTCGACCTTAAAATACCATCAAGCCATGTCGCAACCTTAAAACCGAATGTAATCGGTCGGGCTTGTTGCATAAATGAACGCCCAATCATCAATGTATCTCTATGATTACCCATGAGATAGATTAATTGCTTGATGAGTTTTTGGATATTTTCATGAATCAAAGTGAGTGCATCACGGGTTTGCAAAATGGACGCTGTATCAATCACGTCTTGACTTGTTGCGCCAAAATGCACAAATTTATACCCCTCAGTATCCCTCTGTTTTAGAACGTCAGTCAACTGTTTTATTAATGGAATATTGACATTGCCACCTAAACCAACACCGTGTATAAGTGCTTCAAAATCAATGTTTTCAACGACACACGCTGCCTCAATCGCCGTTGCAGCGGCTTTTGGAATCATCCCATGAATCGCTTGACTTTTTGCCAATGCCGCTTCAAATTGCAACATATACGCTACTGTTGCTTCGTCGGTAAACAAGGCATTTATTTCTTTGTCGTAAAATAGATTTTCGTAAAGACGTTGCATGAAAACCAAGGTTTTAATATAATTTTTTCTCTCTAATTGATTGCTTTCGTCATGCGAGGCACGAAGCAATCTTTTCAATGAACGCAGAATGTTTTTTAAACCCTGCTGAAGCTACCCAGATTGCTTCGTACCTCGCAATGACAAATGAGCATTGGTTGATAAGCGATTACAATTGCTCCACAAATTTAGCCGCTGTTTTTGCGCGAACTTCCTCCAAAGTGACATTCGGCATCAGTTCAATCAGCGTCAATTGTTCATTTTGATAATTAAAAACAGCTAAATCGGTGATAATCATATCCACAACACCCATAGCCGTCAATGGCAAGGTACATTCGGGAACAATTTTGGACGTGCCATCGGGGTCTGTATGAATCAGCGTAATGATGAGTTTTTTGGCACCCGAAGCCAAATCCATCGCACCACCAACGCCGAGAAGCGGTTTGCCAGGGACAGACCAATTTGCCAAATTCGCTTTTTCATCCACTTCTAAACCACCCATAATCGCCACATCAATATGCCCGCCACGAATCATCGCAAATGAATCGGTACTGTCAAAATAGCTACTTCCAGGCAAAGCTGTTACCGGAATTTTACCTGCATTCACAGGGTAATCCATCGCACCACCGCCATCAGTTGGTGCAGGACCTACGCCTAACATACCATTTTCAGTGTGTAAAATGATACCATCTTCGGGCTTAATGAGGTCAGCAACGAGTGTCGGAATACCGATACCGAGGTTGACAACATCGCCTTTTTTGAGTTCTTTGAAGGCGCGACGTGCCATATTCATGCGGCTTTCGCTGACTTTTTTGCCCGCACCCACAGAAGCAGAGCTGCCTAAATCGGCTAAAGTCACGTGTTCTTGCACCAAATAATCAACGAAACAACCGGGTGTATGGATAAAATCGGGGTCAATTTCACCTACTGGAACGATTTCTTCGACTTCTGCAATCACCAAATCGGCGGCTGTTGCCATAGC
>JANMJN010000739.1:0-6066 GCA_031371355.1 Saprospiraceae bacterium | reverse complement strand
GCAACCCCCTCAGTAACAAGCACCCAAAACAGTGGTTTTTGTTTTCCAATTGGTTCAACATCAGTGGTTTATACAGCTACTGATGCGCGGAATAATACGTCAACATGCAGTTTTAATGTCGTTGTCAGTTTAGACAATTGTGCAACAGATGCCGTACCGCCCGTTTTAACTGCTTGTCCTCAAAATATCAGTTTGATAACATTAACAACGTGTGCCGTAGCAACATGGACAGCCCCGACAGCGACAGATAACTGCACAGCAACCCCCTCAGTAACAAGCACCCAAAACAGTGGTTTTTGTTTTCCAATTGGTTCAACATCAGTGGTTTATACAGCTACTGATGCGCGGAATAATACGGCAACGTGCAGCTTTAATGTCGTTGTTACTCCAGTACCAACCGGAACAGCCGATTTGGGTTTGACTGTAACATCGCCCAATGCAACGTACAACAATTGGACGAATATTAGCTTTAAAACAACGGCTAAAAACAACGGTACAAATGCATTTAGCAATGTCAAAATTGAGTTTAAATTCCCGACAGGAACGGTGAATGGCGGCAGTACAACTGTTTCAGTAGGGGAGTGGCAGGAGTGGTGTGTAGGTGGTGTTCAATGTTATACATGGACAATTCCGTCATTGGCGGCTAATGCAACGGCGACATTAGATATTCCACTTTTTGTTCTCAACATTACAGCACCGATTGTAGGAACGGCGAAACTGCTTAGCTCAACCCCAACAGATGTCATTACTGCAAATAATACAGCGAGTGCGACCATTAATCGGAGTGCATCAGCTTCACCAGCCTCGGCTAGTTTGAAAGCCAGTCAACAGATTCCAGTCGTTATTCAAAAAATTTCACCCAATCCGACTGAAGAGGATATTTTGCTTAATTTAGAAAGTTTGGACGAGCGAGAAGTCAATTTTAATTTTTCAGATGCTTTTGGCAGAATTGTTAAAAGGGAAATTCGGAAAGTCGAAAAAGGTCAAAATCGGTTACAATTTGACGTCCGAATGTTGTCTCAAGGGATTTATATCATTACACCTTCAACAAGTTTGGGTCAACAAATGCCTCGTAAGTTTATGAAATTATAAAACGAATCAAGAGGAGGTAACAACTATTTCGTTACCTTCTCTCGTTCAAAAAGTATAAAATCCGCCTTCGCCGCTTCACATATCGGACAACAAAACGTCTTCGGTAAATCCTCAAAAGTCACCCCCTCAGTAATGCCTTGCGTAGGCTCGCCAAAAATAGGGTCATAGATACTCCAACAATGCCCACATTGATAGATTTTTGGTTGTGTTCCCTTTTCGGGCTTTTTCGGTTTTTGGACGATGGCAACCCTTGAAGCGGCTTTTTCATTCGTCAATTGTGCATAGTATTTCTGACTCAAATTTGTCAATTCTATGGCTAAACGCCATTTGGGAACGGCTAATTGATGCGTTTTGCGCTTTCGACTGTGCGGATTAAAGTCTTCGGCATAAAAAATATCAAAAACTCCAAACCATCCAAATGGGTCAAAAGACCATTTGCCAATACTGAAAAAAGGCTCGCGGCGAATGATAACCGAACCAAAAACTTCTGATTTATGCCTTGTTTTGATGGCAAAAAGCAACCCAAATGTCCGCGCGTCCATTTTGTCAAACTGCTTGAATAAGTATTGTTTGACTTTAAACCCAACGGGTGAATCGTCCTCTGTTTGCCAGTTCAGTTCAAGGGCAGCATGACGGACGTTGATGCCGTATTTGCCCAATAGTTTTTCCCAAATATAGCGGTCTTGTGGCAACACACCTTTGATTATCAACGACCGCCACGTCGTAATGCACAACGTTCCTACCTTGGTTTCTTCGCATAAAGCACACATTTCCTTCAAAAAAAGCGTTGGAAACTGCTCATTACGGCGATAAATACCAATCCAAGGCTTTGCGCCATATAGGTTTACACCTTCATAATAAGGCATGACAAAACGGGGAATGATTAAATCTTTTTCAGGTGCACGCATCACCAACCCCTCAGTAAAATTCAGATATTGTGGCATTTCGAGAAAATCAAAATTCTCCATTTCCAACAATTCATACTCAGCTTTTTGAGCGAAATTGGCTAAATCCTGTGTATAAATCAAGTTCGGAAATCGCTCAATCCGATGGGTTTTAGGAAATCGAATGAAACAAAACCAAAAATGGGGCACATCGGACGAGATGAAATTGACATGACCAGTAAAAAAAGGCGCATAGGCTTGAAGCGCATCACAAATATTGATTTTCAGCTTGGGTTTGTAGTCAAACAAGTCCAAAACATCTTGATAAACACCTTCTGAGATCCAGCCATCCGTATGCGTTTGAAAAATCTCCGCAGTCGAATAAGTGCTTAATATATTGGGAAATTCATCTGAATCGGTTTCGATGTCAACCCCTAATTCCGCCATTTTTTTATAAAAAAAAGCCAACTCACGGTTGTGAACTTTTAATACCAATTGCTGTCTGCCCCCAAAACTGATGTTGTCAATCCCTGCTTTTTGAGCAATTTCTAAGACAGATAATAACCATGAAGGCGAGACGATGCCGCCTTTTAGGTTTATTTTCAATGTTTTATAGCTATTGAACATGTTCTATATTTTCAATTTTAAAGTCCTGAAAGGGCGATATGTGTTAGCAATGGGTAACGCCCATTTGTTTGGGTAACGCCCATTTGAATATCAAAATAGGGGATATTGTTATTATTTTCAATGGGTTTTACCCATTGCTAACAGATAACGCCCTTTCAGGGCTAAGTTGTTTCTCCAAAATAGACCTTACCTCTGCCCGACAACTCCCACAACCACTACCTGCGCCTGTCGCATCGCACAATTTTTGAAAATCGTTACACCCATTTTGAATATGTTTTTCCAAATTACCTGTACCCACGCCGTTGCAAGAACAAACGAGTTTGCCCAAAATAGGCTCTGCTTTTTTGCCGCTGCGCAACAATTCCAAGCGTTTTTCAGACAGTTCAATGCCGTTTTGAATCCAGTTTTTGAATTCTAAAAACTCGGATTTGTCGCCCATCAAAATCGCTCCGACGAGTCGGTCATTCTGAATCAAGCATTTTTTATAGAACCTTTTTGCTTTATCAATGAAGATAACTTCTTCAAAATCAAGATTTTCCGTTGGTGTTTCGATGCGTCCCAATGAACACAATTCTAAGCCTTCCATTTTCAAAATATTCATAGAAAGCGAACCTTTGTAAGGCGTTGCCGCATCACCCGCTAAGAATCGAGCTGCAACTGCCGCTTGTTCTTCGGCAGCAGCCGTGATGCCCCACATCTCGCCGTGCCATTCAGCTATTTCGCCAAAGGCAAATACTGAGGAGTCAGAAGTTTGCAAATAATCATTGACTAAAACGCCGCGGTTGCACGATAAACCAGCTTCGCGTGCTAATTCGACATTGGGTATCGTGCCAACGGCGTACAAAAGTGCATCACATTCTATTCTTCGACCGCTGCGTAAGCGGATAGCTTCTATTTTTTCTTTGCCAAAAAACGTTTGGACTTGGTCGTTGAAAAAGGCATCGACGCCCCGTTCAAGAATTTCTTCACGCAGCAAAGCACTGCCTAAATCGTCCAATTGTCTGTCCATAAACCGTGAAGTACGTTGCACGACAGACACTTTTACGCCAATTTCACTTAAAGAACCCGCCATCTCAAGACCTAACAAACCGCCACCGACGATAACGATGTGTTTGGGGTTTTGAGTAACATCTGCTCCCTTCTGGGACGGGGGGGCAAGTTGATTAAGCAATTGATCCGCATCATATTTTGTGCGCATCGTAAAAATGCCTTCAAGATGTTGTGGCACATCTTTTGGCAAATTCGGACGGCTGCCCATTCCGAGTAGCAAAATATCGTAGTTGTGAACCGTACCGTTGTCATCTTCAAATGACTTATACTGAGGGGTCAATTTTTTTACGCCAACACCTTTGTGGACTTTGACATTTTTATCAAACAAATCCTTTTCAGTCAACTTTTGTAATTGTTCCCATGTTTGCGTACCACTCACATAATCGGGTAGCATCACACGGTTGTAAAATGGGTGAATTTCACGGCTAAACACATGAATTTCGTCCGTTTCATTCAGTTTTCGATAATTATCAATAAAACCATTAGCAGCAGCACCGGCGCCGATGATCACGATTTTTCTTTTTTGAGCAACAATTTTCACCACATCTACAGCTGAAAACTTAAAGTCAGGTTCTTTTGAACGCGGGTCAACGAGGTTGTTGGTTACATTATTGGCGCGCGCAAAATCTTTTCCATTGATTTTTCCCCAGTGCATCGGTAGAAAAACAACACCTTCACGTATATCTGTTGTCAATCTGGCACTTGCGCGAACATTGCCCCGACTGTTGACAATTTCGACCGTTTCACCTTCTAAAATCCCCCTTTCTAAAGCGTCTTTGGGATTGATTTCAACAAAAACTTCTGATATATGCTGATTGAGTTTATTCACCTTTCCTGTCCGACTCATCGTGTGCCATTGGTCTCGAATACGTCCAGTCGTCAAAATGAGTGGATACTGAGGGGTCGTTTTTTCGGATAAAATAGTGTCTTCACAACCATGTATTTGTGCTTTCTTACTGGGTGTATAAAATAACTTATCCTCAAAAAGGCGTTTGGTGCCTATTTGTTTGACATTGTTTTCAATGTCTTTATTAAGTTTAAAGTTGGTCTTGGTTTTGTCTGTATTGTTTAATAAAGCTAAAGCATCTTGTTCCGTAAATGGCCATTGAATAGAAGTATGTTTTTGTAAAATACTATAATTCAGACCTGTTACATCTATATTCGTTCCTTTCGTCAAAGCGGCATGTTCTAAAAAAACATCTTCTGTTTTAGGATAATTAAAATGTTTTTCAAAACCCATTTTGTGAGCGAAGCCCAACAAAATATCGGTATCAGGCATTGCCTCGCCCGGTGGTTCTGTGATTTTATGGAGATAAGTCACTCGACGTTCCGAATTGGTCATTGTACCTTCTTTTTCCGTCCAAGTAGCGGCGGGCAACACAACATCGGCATATTCCAATGTTTCTGGACGGTTTGACATATCTTGAACGACGACGAATTTGGCGTTTTTCAAAGCTTTTTCTGCCATTCGCACATCGGGCAAACTGAGTAAGGGGTTGGTACATATAATCCAAATCGCCTTCATGCGCCCATCGGCGAGGGCTTCAAACATTTCAGTTGCGGTCAATCCTGGCTTTGGTGCAATGGTTTTTCCGCCCCAAAATTCTTGTACTTCACGTCGGTCATTTTCGTCAAGAAGATTGCGGTGCGCGGGCAACATATTCGACAAACCGCCGACTTCACGTCCACCCATCGCATTGGGCTGACCCGTGAGCGAGAACGGACCTGCACCTGATCGACCGATTTGACCCGTTATTAAGTGGAGATTGATGAGACTTAAATTCTTAGAAACCCCCATAACACTCTGATTTAAACCCATTGCCCACATCGAAATAAAGCCTTTCGAGCGTCCAATCCAAGAGGCAGCGAGCTTCAAATCAGCAATGTCGATGCCACAAATGTCTGCCGCTTCTTCAATGGATTTAGAAAAAGCGACAGACTTGAGTTTTTCATACCCCTCAGTATATTGAGAAATAAAATCATCGTCAATCCATTGATTTTCAATCAATAAACGAGCGATGGCATTAAAAAGTGTAATATCCGTGGCAGGTTTTATAGGAAGGTGGAGGTCTGAACTACGTGCTGAATCTGTTTTTCTCGGGTCAACAGTGATGATTTTTACATGAGGATTAGCGGCTTTATGCGCTTCAACACGACGCCAAATAATCGGGTGGCACCAAGCAGGATTAGCCCCTGCGACGAGAATGCAATCGGATAATTCAATATCGTCATAACAAACGGGAACACTGTCTTCGCCAAGTGCCAATTTATAGCCTACAACGGCAGAAGACATACAAAGTCGTGAATTTGTGTCAATATTGTTAGAGCCAATAAAGCCTTTTATAAGTTTGTTAGCGACATAATATTCCTCGGTCAACATCTGTCCAGAAACGTAAAAACCGACAGAATCGGG
>JANMJN010000690.1:0-5219 GCA_031371355.1 Saprospiraceae bacterium | reverse complement strand
TTTACATTGGGTAAAGGGGCCAATTCTCAATATACGGAAGCCGATGTCAAAGCAGCCGCTCGCCTCTTAACAGGCTGGTCTTTTGCGAGAGCGCAAGAGGAAAACCCCATAGGCTCAGGCAAATATTATTGGAAGGTGAGTTTATCAACAATAAACCATGATATAACGCCTAAACAATTCTCCGCTTTTTATGGCGATAAAGTCATTTCCAACACCGCGAATACTGAAGCAGGTGCATTGAAAGAATTGGAAGAGATGCTCGATATGATTTTTGCAAAAGATGAAGTCGCGATGTATATCTGTCGCCGCATCTATCGTTTTTTTGTTTACTATGATATTGATACGACAATTGAAACAGAGATCATCACCCCCTTAGCTGCCATTTTCCGTCAGGCAAATTATGATATTAAACCCGTCTTGAAAGCCTTGTTTTCGAGCGAACACTTTTTTGAAACTGGTTTAAAAGCCTGTTTAATAAAAAGCCCTTTGGAAAATACTGTCAGTTTAGCCCGAGAGTTCGATATTACTTTGCCGACTATCAGGACATCACCAGCAACAGAAGTGACCGCCATGTACAATGCTTTGAACAATCTGGTCTCTAATGCTTCCAGTCAAGGGCAATACATAGGAGACCCGCCGAATGTATCGGGCTGGCCAGCTTATTATCAAGAACCTGGATTCCATGAAAACTGGATTAATACGGATACTTTTCCCAAACGGTTGGTTTTTTCCGATACGGCATTGCTCACAGGGCGTTCGGGCGTTATTGTAGATGTTTTGAAGTTTACAGACCAATTTGGTACGGATGCAGAAGACCCGAATACTTTGATTACGCGTGTGCTGGAAATATTGTATCGGGTACCGCCTTCGCAAGCGATGACAACGTATTTGAAATCCAACATTTTGCTTGGCGGACAAGCCAGTGATCATTATTGGACGGATGCTTGGTTAGCTTATAAAACAAACACAACAACGGAGAATACGATGACGGTTAAAACCCGTTTGCAACAATTTTATTTATTCATCACGCGCAATCCTGAATATCAGTTGGCTTGATTCGATATTTGTTTAGTCAGAATACGGGCGATATTTTTCAATAAGAAATCGCTTAAAACGTATTCATTTATTTTAAAAAAACTTAACTTTGACACTTGAAAAATGGCTGTACCTTCTTTTGACAGAATAGAATTTTAACGTTTTTTAACAGACGTTTTAAACTTTTCAAAACGCTTCTTGTCAAATATCTTGTATTTCTCCCCCCTCAGTATATTGAGGAATTAGGAACGTTTTTTACCTCTAACTTACCTTATATTGTTGTATCCCAATTTTCAAGCTTTTTCTTAAAAAAAGTTCTTACGAACATTAAAAATCCCAACTCAGCAATATAAACTCTTATTTATTCATCAATTTATAAACTTAAAACGTCAATGGATACGACGACAACACAAGAAAAAAAGCGAAGTCCGCGAGTCGTTGCTGGTTTGACTCCTTACACAGGGACGTTTGGCAAAGAGCAAATTACACATTTGCTGAAACGAACGATGTTCGGTGCCAAAAAAGCAGATATTGATTTTTTTACGGGTAAAACCCTTGCGGCAACCATTAATGAGTTGTTGACAGAACCTGTTGCTTTGACAGATGTACAACTGCCTTTGAATAATTACAATAGGCGTGATACCACAAATACAGCCAATCAAAAAGTTGATGCTGCAGTACCCGCAGGGCAAACTTGGGCTTATGCGCTTCAAGATGGTAATTTCGACGGTGAACGTCGTGCCTCACTTAAAGCTTGGTGGGTCGGTAATATGGTCAATCAGCCGCGTAGCATTTTTGAGAAAATGGTTTTGTTTTGGCACAATCATTTTGCGACAGAAACGATTGATACGACTTCGACTTTGGCTTGTAGTCACCTTCTTCTACTGCGTAAGCATGCTTTAGGCAATTTTAAGGCTTTTACAAGAGCAATAACGCTTGATGCCAATATGTTACGCTACCTTAACGGCTATTTGAATACGAAAACTGCACCTGATGAAAACTATGCTCGGGAGTTGCAAGAGTTATTTACATTGGGTAAAGGACCTAATTCACAATATACCGAAGCGGATGTAAAAGCAGCAGCAAAAGTCTTAACAGGTTGGCGATACGCTCAAATCCTTGACAGTGCCACAGGGAAATACAATTATGTTACGGCTATCTCAACGGGAAATCATGATACAGCCGCCAAAACTTTTTCCGCTTTTTATGGCAATAAAGTCATTACAAATACGGCAAATACAGAAGCGGGTGCGCTCAAAGAGTTAGACGATATGCTCGATATGATATTTGGGGTGGATGAAGTAGCGATGTATATCTGCCGTCGTATCTATCGTTTTTTTGTTTATTATGATATTGATGCAACGATAGAAACAGAGGTTATTACGCCTTTGGCGGCGATATTCCGCCAATCTAATTACGATATTAAACCTGTCTTAAAATCTTTGTTTTTGAGCGAACACTTTTTTGAAACGGGAATAAAAGCGAGTCTCATAAAAAGCCCAATTGAAAATGTTATTGGTTTTATTCGTGAATTTGATGTCGCTATGCCCGTTGCCACTGTTGTTCCCCGCGTTGTAAGTACAATTACTTATGACGAAATACCGAGTTATAATGCCTTTACGTCAATGGTGAACAACTTGTCAACACAAGCGCAAAATATTGGAGACCCACCGAATGTTTCGGGTTGGCCCGCATACTATCAAGAACCAGGCTACCACGAGAACTGGATAAATACCGATACTTTCCCTAAACGCTTGCGATACAGCGAACAATTGATGGCAACAACAGGTATCTCATTGGGTGGTACAAATAAAATAGCCGTTGATTTCATCAAATTCACAGATCAATTCGGTGCGGATGCTGCCGACCCAAATACTTTGATAGACCGTGCATTGGAGGCTTTGTATCGTGTGCCACCGACAGCTAATATGAAATTGTACCTACGTGTCACGATTTTACTCGATGGTCAAGTGAGTGACTATTATTGGACCGACGCTTGGAATGCTTACAAAGCAAGCCCTACGGCAGCAAATTTCAATATTGTCAACACACGGTTGCAAAAATTCTATTTATTCATTGTTCGTAATCCAGAATATCAGTTGGCTTAACAAACTTATATCACCCAATATAAGGTTGACCTTCTTGTAAAGGTCAAAATACTGAGGGGGTATATCAAATCAAATCAAATCCGAAAAATGGAAAGAAGAAATTTCATAAAAAACGCTGCTGCGGGTGTTGTACTCCCGTCGCTTTTTGGTCGGTTTAATGTTGAGGCTACGGGTTTGTCGCCATGGATGTCCGCATTGACGAACTCTGCAACTGAAACAGACCATGTACTCGTCATCATCCGCCTAAGTGGTGGCAATGACGGTTTGCAAATGGTTATTCCGCTTGACCAATACACGAATCTTTCGGGCGCACGCTCGAATATTCTCATCAATGAAACGCAAGTTTTGAAGCTCAATGGCGTGACAGGAACGGGTTTACACCCTTCAATGGTCGGTATGCAATCTCTGTTCAACGAAGGCAAAGTGAAAATCATTCAAGGTGTCGGTTATCCGACTCAAAATTTTTCTCATTTCCGTTCTACTGATATTTATATGTCTGCTTCGAATGCAACGGAAAATATCTCAACAGGTTGGATAGGACGTTATCTTTCAAACGAATATGCGAATTATCCAACAGGCTTCCCGAATACGCAAATGCCTGACCCTTTGGCGATTCAAATCAATGAAATGACAATGACCTTCCAAGGTCCCGCGCAAACAATGGGTATAACGGTTAGTGACCCAAATAATCCGTATGATTTCCTGGATGATAATGGCAATGCTTTGACAGGTCGAATGGGTAAGGAACTGACTTATTTGCGTGCGATAGCACAACAAGCCGATAAATACGGTGTGATTATCAAAACGGCTTATAACAAACAGGCGACTAATTTGGTCACTTATCCGAATACAGGTTTGGCAAACCAGCTTAAAATCGTTTCACGTCTCATCAAAGGTGGTTTGAAAACACGGGTTTATATGGTCACTATGGGCGGCTTCGATACGCACTCGGGTATGGTTGACACAACAGACCATGCCAAAGGCAATTATGCCAACCTAATGACACAATTGTCAGAAGCTATTACGGCTTTCCAACGCGACCTTGAAGCGATGCGTATCCAAGACCGGGTTTTGGGTATGACTTTCTCTGAATTTGGTCGTCGGGTCAGTTCAAATGGCTCTATTGGTACAGACCATGGGGCAGCTTATCCATCATTTGTCTTTGGTACACGCTTGTACGGCGGTATGTTAGGGGCGAATCCGACAATTCCAGCGGGTACGGCTGCGCTCAATGCGAATGTGGCGATGCAATACGATTTCCGTTCCATTTATGCGTCCATTTTAGCGGATTGGTTCTGCGTCAATTCAACGGATTTGAACAGTATTATGCTGCGAAATTATCAAAAATTGCCTATAGTCAATTCGCCAACTTGTATTACGGATACGCATGACTTGAACGTGGCGGCAGGTTTAAGGCTCATTTCAAACTATCCAAATCCATTCAGTTTTGCGACAACAATAGAGTTTGAGACGAAAGGCGGTTATACATCCGTTCAGATTTTCGACATTGAAGGTCAATTAATTGCCACGCCTGTTGATGGTCAATACCTGGAAGGCAAATACAAAGTCTATTTCAATGGCGGTCATTTACCTGCGGGAACGTATTACGCCCGTTTGCAAAATGAAGCTATTTCTCAAGTGCGTACAATTATGAAAGTGATGTAAAATATTGATTTACAATAAATTAAAAAAGTCTCATGCCGTTTGGTGTGAGACTTTTTATATTTGATACCCCTCAGTATTTTATGCCAATATTCAATTATTCCCTAATTCCTTATATGCCAACCACGCCATGAGTCCAATAGACAATTCTAAACTTTTTTCTTCAATATCAAAAGTATCCGTATGTAAACCAGATGTAATACCTCTTGCCCGATTACCTGTACCCAATCGGTAAAAACAAGCAGGCATTTCCTGCGAATAGTAAGCAAAATCTTCAGAAGTCATGCGCATCGGCAAGTCAATCACATTGTCAGCACCACAATATTCAATCATAAAATCTTTGATCTTAGCCGTTAGGTTTTCATCATTAAAAAGGACGGGATAGCCGTGTTCAATCGTAAATTCACATGTAGC
>JANMJN010000689.1:0-1969 GCA_031371355.1 Saprospiraceae bacterium | reverse complement strand
AAGGAGAATTTTATGGAATCCACGACAAGTATTGTCTTAGCAATCACCCTATAGACAACAAATTTATTCTATTTCACAGCTTTCAACGGCTTCATGGCGCATCGGCGGTCTGATAACCCTCATACGCCCTACGGATGGCTTGTTTTTACTCATCCCCTTGTTCTATAAAATCGCTTCAGTAAAGTCATTTTTAAAAAAAACAAGCTTACTTTGGTCAAAAAAAACGAGCGTATTAGTTGCTTTCATGGCTTTCTTTCTACCTTTTTTACATCAGTTATCATATTGGAAATATGTCACAGGAAACTGGATTTTTAACAGTTATGGCGACTATTTAAAATTTGATTTCGCGCATCCGCACATTCGATAAGGGTTGATTGGCATGAACAATGGCTGGCTGATTTACACGCCCATCATGGCTTTTTCACTGCTTGCCATGTTTATGATGCGGGACAAACGACGTGACTTTTTGTTGCCTATTGCAATCATTTTACCGATTTATATTTACGTCATTTATGCCTGGTGGAGTTTTAATTATATCAACGGTTTCAGCTCAAGACCCATGATTGACACTTATGCACTGTTGGCGATACCCCTCAGTATTTTTGTAGAAAAAATGCAAAAGTCAAGGATTTTACTAACCATTTTCCTTGTTTTAATAGGATTTTTAACGTGGTTAAATATTTTCCAAACCGAACAAATGAGCCGCCAAATCCTTCTATCAGAACAAAACAACGAAGCTTTTTGGTTAGAAAGTTTTGGCAAAACGAAACTGAATAACAATGCCCTTGTTGCTTTTGATGCCAATGAATTACAACCTAAACAAAGTATTTAGAATGGAAAATGAAAGACCACCAGATAATTTAAATATAACAAATTTATTTCAATCAGTAGATTTTAATGCCGATATAAACCTTATTGAAAAAATATGTAACAATGAAGAAACGTTAATACAACATAAAGAATGCAAAGAATTGATTGAAAAAGCAGCTGATTCATTAGGAGATTCAAAACTTAAACTCCTTGACGACTTGGATTATGTTGTTAAATTTTCAATGTTCAACCGTAATAGATAGTAAAACAGGAAGTGAAACTAATTTATAATTTGCATAAAACGTTGAAAATACTGCGGAGAACACACCCCGCCTCTTTCACAATAAACACACGTGCATATTGCTTGCTCCGTGTTTTTCGGACAAAAGCCAACACTTTATTGTCAAAAAATGTCCATATTCATTATTTTTGAAAATAAATAGTAAAACATTTGTTCCCTTTTGGGGAACATACTATATTTGCATGAACGATAATTAAAGACATAAAACTTAAAAAAATGAATACTCAATTTTAAAGCAATCATCTAAAAAAGTTTTATATGCGGATTATCGCTGAAAAAACGCTCAAAATATATTGGGAAAAAGAGTCCTTGGCGCAACCGTCGCTTGTGGCTTGGCTCAAAAATCTTAAAGAAGCAACATTTCAAAACCATAACCAATTAAAGGAACAATTTAGAAACGCTTCAATTATTGATGACCAAAGAGTAGTTTTCAATATTCATGGTAATACATATCGGCTGATTGTTGATTTTGATTATGCTTTTCATCTTGTTTTTATTATTTGGGTTGGCACACATAAAGAATATGACAAAATTAATGTTAGAACCATTGACTATAAAAAGCCTGATTAAAACCGATGCAGAATACGAACAGGCTCTTGAATGGACTTATCAAACGATGAAGTCTCGCCCTGTTAAAGGTACGCCTCAAGGTGATGCTTATGAATTGATGATTATGCTCATTGAAGATTACGAAGAACGGCATTATCCTGTGCCACCCTTACATCCTATTGAGGCAATTAAATTTTATTTAGACCAAAAAGGCATCAAGGAATCGGAATTGAATACCATTTTTGGCTCACGGAGTCGGAAGTCGGAAATTTTAAGTGGGAAACGAAAACTAAGCCTTAATATGATTCG
>JANMJN010000652.1:0-3168 GCA_031371355.1 Saprospiraceae bacterium | reverse complement strand
ACACGTCCTTGTGTATGACACAGGCGACGATATTGTTCCTGCCAACAAAACGTATTTTTCTTGGCTTGACAAAGATGTGTATGAGCCGAAACAAACCGCAACACTGCATTATGGCACATCTTCAGAGCGTTTGAATGTCTTGATTGAAGAAGAAATCAATAATAAAATCGTCAAACGCTCTTGGCATCCAATAGAAGGGATGGTTGATTATGCCGTAAAATTGGAAGAAGAATATCGGGGAAATATCTTTTTACACATCAGTTATGTGATGGATAATCGCTCGACGTTGGAAACGAAAACGATTGAAATCCCATATTCAAATAAGGGCTTAACCTTTGAATATCAAACATTTAGAGATAAAATGGAGCCAGGGAGCGAAGAAGAATGGCGCATCAAAATCAGTGGTAAAGACAAGGATAAAGCCCTTGCGGAAATGGCTGCAACGATGTACGATGCTTCGCTCGACCAATTTGCTGCCAATCATTGGGCATTGAACCTCTACCCTTCACGATATCCGATTTACAACTATAATGCACCGACCTTTAGTGAAGCGTATTCCAATGGTTTTTACAATCCTACTGAGGGGGTCGGTTATGATGAAGAAACGAAAACATATCGGTCTTTGAATTGGTTTGGGTTTAGTTTTTATGACGGGCATCCGATACTTATGCGGGGTGCTGCTGCGCCTATGTCTTCACAAATGAATGATGTTGTCGTATCTGCAATGGGAAAACCAGCAGCTAAGCAAATGCGAGAAGCACCACCGCCACCTACCGAAGGTGCATTCAGATTTATAGATAAACAATACAAAATACTTGCTGCGGATGAAAATAAAGATTCTTCTGAAAACTCACAAAAAACAGAAGATTTATCTGCTGTCAAAATCCGCACAAACCTCAACGAAACGGTTTTCTTTTTTCCTGAATTGATGACCGATATGGAGGGTAATGTCATTGTTAAATTCAAAATGAATGAGGCTTTGACACGTTGGAAATTCTTAGCGATGGCGCATACAACAGATTTGAAAATTGGTTTTTCTGAAAAAACGGTTGTGACGCAAAAGGATTTGATGGTTTTCCCAAATGCACCGCGTTTTTTGCGCGAAAGCGACGACATCGAATTTACGGCAAAAGTGACTAATATGACAGCTTCTATACTGAGGGGGTCTGCAAAACTCGAATTGTTCGATGCGTTAACCATGAAACCAATTGATGATTTGTTGGATAACAAAGATGCCACATTGTCTTTTGATGTGAAAGGCGGCGAAAGCACGCCTCTGGCTTGGAAACTGAAAATTCCGCTTGGAAAAGTGCAAGCGGTGACTTATCGTGTTATTGCCAAAGCGGGTAATTTCAGCGATGGTGAAGAGAATACATTGCCCGTTTTGACCAATCGTATGCTGGTAACGGAGACATTGCCGATGAGTGTTAGAGGCGGTGAAACAAAGAAATTTACGTTGGAATCTTTGAAAAACAATACGTCTAATACATTGACAAATAATAAGTTAACGCTTGAATTTACGCAAAACCCTGCGTGGTATGCCGTTCAAGCCTTGCCTTATTTGATGGAGTATCCGTACGAATGTACAGAGCAAATTTTCTCACGTTATTATGCCAACAGTTTAGCGACATCGGTGGCGAATGCGCATCCTAAAATCAAAGCAGTTTTTGACCGTTGGCGGACAATTGATACCAAGGCTTTGTTGTCTAATTTGTCAAAAAATCAAGAGTTGAAATATGCTTTGTTGGAAGAAACGCCGTGGGTTTTAAAAGCGCAAAATGAAGAAATTCAGAAGCAAAATGTCGGCTTATTATTCGATTTAAACCGCATGGCAAATGAATCTGCAACGGCTGTGAAAAAGATGCAAGACAGACAGTTGAGCAGCGGCGGTTTCGCTTGGTTTCCGGGCGGACGAGACAATTGGTACATCACACAGTATATGACTGAGGGGTTTGGTCATTTGGACAAATTAGGCGTAAAATCGCTCAATGAGGACCTGAAAACCAAGGAAATGGTGGCAAAAGCCATTAGTTATTGCGATGAACGCGTTGTAGAATATTACAATGATTTAGAAAAAGAAGCCGCCAAAGGTCGCTTGAAAATGGAAGATGACAACCTCTCGTCATTGGTCATTCATTACCTTTATACACGTTCTTTTTTCCAAAATCAGACTGTTGGTCAAGTAAAAGTGCTTGAATATTTCTTGAAACAAGGTGAAAAATACGGTTTGAAGAAAAGTCATTATGAGCAAGGCTTGTTGGCTTTGGCTTTGATGCGTTACTCAAATGATGTATTTGGAAAATTCACGACACCTGCAAAAATCGTTGCATCGTTGAAAGAAAAAGCGATAAACAGCGAGGAAATGGGCATGTATTGGAAATCAGCCAACGGTTTTTATTGGTACGAAATGCCGATTGAAACACAGGCTTTGATGATTGAATTGTTTAATGAAGTAAAAGACGACAAAGTGGTTGATAATTTGAAACTATGGTTGTTAAAAAACAAACAAACCAATGCTTGGAAAACCACAAAAGCCACCGCATCAGCCGTTTATGCTTTATTAAAAACAGGTGATAATTGGTTATTGGACGATACTGATTTGTCTATTTCAGTGGGTGCCAAGGCTTTAGATGTGTCAAAAATGGACAAAGAAGCGGGTACAGGCTACTTCAAAACAGATTTTGACAAAGCCGATATTTCGTCAAAAATGGCAACCGTTGAAGTCAAAAACCCAAATAAAGTCGTGGCTTGGGGTGCCATGTATTGGCAATATTTTGAAAATTTGGACAAAATTAAAACCTTTGAAGCAACGCCTTTGAAGATGACCAAACAACTTTTCAAAGAAGAAAACGGTGATAAAGGTTTGATAATGAAACCGATAGACGAAAAGACACCCCTCAGTACGGGCGACAAAATTAAGGTCAGAATTGAACTGAGGGTTGACCGCGATATGGAATTTGTGCACATGAAAGACATGCGTGCTTCGGGCTTAGAACCGACGAATGTTTTGAGCCAATACAAATGGCAAGGTGGCTTAGGTTACTACGAAAGCACCCGTGATGCTGCAACTAATTTCTTTTTCGATTATCTGCCGCGTGGTACTTACGTTTTTGAATATCCGCTTGTGGTCAGTCATCGCGGCGATATGTCAAATGGCGTGACAACGAT
>JANMJN010000596.1:0-5070 GCA_031371355.1 Saprospiraceae bacterium | reverse complement strand
ATCGAGTATATAGATTTTGGACGACCGGAAATGCGGTACTTGATGCCCTCTTCGTCGAGATGCTCTTCTATCGGGCTAATAAAGTTGTGGATATAGGTCGCGCGGTCTTTTCTCGTTTCGCTTAGTTTTTCAGCAATATCGTTATACTCCTCACGATGCGTAATTTTCAGACATAAATCCAAAAACTCTGAACGGACATTATAAAGACCTAAACGATGAGCAAGCGGGGCATAAATAAACTCCGTTTCGGCAGCTATTTTAAGTTGTTTATGCTGTGGCATGGAGCCAAGCGTCCGCATATTGTGCAAACGGTCAGCCATTTTTATCAAGACGATACGAACATCTATAATGAGCGTACCGAGTATTTTTTTGATGTTTTCGGCTTGTGGACTTTCACTATCATAGGTTTTGTCGAGTTTAGTCAAGCCGTTTACGATTTCTTCGACCTTATCCCCAAATTCATCTTTTATATAAGGTAGCGTAACAGTGGTATCCTCGACAGTATCGTGTAGCAAAGCTGCAACAATAGCTGTTCCTCCCAGACCAATTTCTTCGGCACAGATGCGTGCGACCTCAATGGGATGTAAAATATAGGCTTCGCCTGACTTGCGTCGTTGTGGACCATGAGCTTCAACGGCAATTTCATAAGCTCGACGGATGTCGTGTTTATCCTCATCCGATAGCGGCGTTTTGATGCTTTTGAGCAAGCGGCGGTAGGCTCGCTGAATTTCTAAGCGGTCGTCTTCGGTGTACATTTCTATGATAGGTTCTGCAGTGTGGGACATATTGCTGTTATTTAGTCTTTACGCTTAATTCTACTATGGATAACGTCTGGTTTTCAATAAATGTTCCTTTATCTAAAATAAAAAAGAAGTCATTTACAAATATACGATAAAAATTATTTTACATACAAATATATCTCATTTCAAATCCTCTTCAATAGCCACTATCACACTGGCGGCACGTTCATAAATCGCTTCTGCCGACCCCTCAGTATTTCGACCGCCAAACAGGGCGATTTCACAATCTCTTAGCACTTTATCAAAATCTTGAACATGTTCTTGTTTGACATGCAAAGAGGTTAATTTTTCACGTACATTGTATTTCGTAAATTCTGCAAGTGGAATCCCAAATTTGTCGCTAACATAATTGAATAAAGCCTTAGAAACCTCATTATAAAACAGTCTTTCATTGCCTTTTTTCAAAAACTCTTGAGCAACAGCCAAGCGGCTTTCAGCGATTTTTGGCGCATTGGCGCGTTTCAAAAGAGTCATATCTCTACGACTTTGTCGTTTTTGCCATTCTTTATAGGCAATCACACCGCCAATAAAAATAAATGGTAAAATCAATAATACCCAGAACAAAGACGACCGCCAAAAGCGGGTAACTTGGTTGACAAAAGCAGTGGACGTTTTGATGCCTAAAATATCCCTAACCCTATCCTGCAATATCGTTGCTGCTTTGTTAGAGCCTTGTGCGATTTGCAAATTAAAAACTTGAGAAAGGGTTTGAAAAGTACCCCCCTCAGTATTAAAGTATGAAAATTCAGGTTTTATTGAAAAACTACCCGTTTGCTTAGGTACGATTAGGTATTCGATCTCTTTTGTCGTTTGCCATTCGCCGTTGCGTTCAACGCTTTCTTCTTTCAAAATTTTAGCGTCGTAAATATCGAGACCTTCAATTTTTGGTAGCTTGGGTGATAACCAACGTTTAGCATCGCCATTACCTAAGATATTCATTTTCAATGAGATAACATCATCTGTTGTGGCATCAGATTTTGAAATAGAAAAATCAACTTTGAAATCGCCTATCGCACCGCTAAAACTTGCAGGGGCATTTGCGGGCAAAGGTTTGATCTCTATAGTTACTTCGTTAGCCGCTACTATGTGCGTTTCAACAAGTGGCGCTGAAAAAAAACTGCCAAATGGGTCGTTGTTGTCATTTTTATTGCCTTTAACAATGCCCATTTGCAGGGAAAAAGGCTCAATTTTAAATGTGCCTTCGCGTTGTGGAAACAGCGCAATGCGTTGCAAAATCCGTGTTATATATGGTTTTCCGCTCAGCGTTACTCTATTGTCGTTGTGGGGGAAGTCATTGACTTCGAGTTTATAGAAACCATCATATTTTGATTCATTGACGCGGCTAACACCACTGATATTGGCGCGGGTATAGAGTTTATAGTCCAAAATCAGTTGTTGACCAATATAAGCGGTATTCGACGAGATTTCGGCACGTATAAAAATCTCTTCTTTGCCACCTTTGACATCGTTTGGCGTTTGCCGCCGCCCTTTTTCAGCTGTTATACTGAGGGGGGATGTTGTATATGTTTTGCCTTTAATATCAATACTGGCTGAACCGAGTGTAAAAATACCTTCTCTTTTAGCCTGTAAAACATAGCTATATGACTCGCTGCTGTGCGAACTGCCGTTTACAATCGTCATCGAGTTCATGCGATTGGGTCCACTCACCACATTGAATTCGCCAAAAGCGGGTGGACGAAAATTTGTGCCCTGCCCATTGTCTAAGGTGAATTTTATTTCAAAGACTTCCCCAACAGGTACTTGTTTACTGTCCACAGAGGCAGTGAATTGGACTTGCGCTGTAAGTACAAAAGGAAATAGAACGAGAATAAGGATATGGTTAAACAACTGTTTCATAATCATCTATCAATTCAAAAATCTATTTTATTACTAAATCACGGGCAATCAATTCTTCATCGAGAAAAGATACCGCATACTGAGGGGGCTATTCCCATCAAATAGAGCGCAAGTTCGCAACTTGTATTGAGTAATAGAACATTTTAGTGTTCAAAATTTCACCTTTTCTTAAAACCCTTTTTTCGGTTAAAAGAAAGACATACATGCGAGTTTCAAAGGAAACGATGTCACAAGTGGCAATATTTTATAAAAAAATTAAGCCTTGTACATCGTAGCGGTAAAATGCGCTATTTAAAGCTAAAAGAAATAAAATTATAATTATTTTTCCTTAATTTAAGAAAGAAAAGATGTTCAAACGGTTGTTAGTTAATTTTTTGTACTAAAAAATACAAAATTTATTTAATTAAACAGAACTTTTTACTAAAAAATACGAATAAAACATTTGCACATCAATCCCTTGTTTGAACTATCTTTATAGAAACTAAAACACCTATCCACACATGGAACACCTAAATTCTAACCAAAGAATGCACGTTAAGCAAGTCCTGTCTCGGTATGAGGCAATGTCACAAAAAGGAACGGTACTCTTTACAGAGGAAACGGTTTTTTTACAAATGATCGACTTCTGTGATACAGAAGGTAAATATCGTATCGCCTTGCGTATTGTCGAAGATGCTATTGCGCAACATCCTTTTAGTGTCAATTTGTACCTGCGCAAGGCACATTTGTTACTAAATCAGCATAAGATAGCTGAAAGCCTTGTCACAATTGAACAGGCAGAAATTTTTGCGCCCAGGCATCTCAACATAGGACTGCTGCATGCAGAACTGCTTGCATTGCATGGCAGGCATACTGAAGCCTTAGATATTTTGGCAGATTTGAAGGAGGGTACTATTACCGAGGAGCGTTCCGAAATCTATTTGGTTGAAGCACAGTTATATGAAGATTTGGGTAAATATCCCAAAATGTTTGACTCGCTTCGTCGTTGCCTTACGCTAAACTGCTCAAATATAGAGGCGTATGAAAAAATGATTTGGGCAACTGAATATTCACAGCGTTATGCTGAAAGTGTGGATTTTCACAATCGCTTGCTTGACCGCAACGCTTACAATTGGCGGGCATGGCTCAATTTGGGCTTTGCACAGGAAGCTTTGGAAAACATTCAAGAGGCTATTGACGCCTTCGAATATGCTTTTGCCATTGACGAAAAATGCCGCGCCGCTTATATGGAAGCGGGTGAATTGCATATACAGCTCGGCGACTATCAACGTGCGCAATATGTATATGAAAGTGCTATTTTCAACACCAATGAAGATGCGCTATTGCTACAAAAATTAGGGTTTTGTGCTGAAAAAACAGGCAATTTGCATACAGCTTTGCAGTTTTACCAACGTTCCATGGAACTTGACCCCGATGATGCACAAACCTATTTTCATCTCGGTGAATGTTATAAAGGTTTGGGCAAACGGCAAAAAGCAATAGATGCATATCTCCGTGCCGTAGCTATAGATAGTCGAAAAGAAGAATATCATTTAGCCATTGCTGAGGTTTATTGGCAAACCGAGCAGTACGGCAAAGCCTTATCCAGTTTCCGTAAAGCCGCTTTTACAGCACCCGAAGATGTTCACTATTGGTTGCGTTATGCTGGTTTTTTATACAGTGTTGGACAAGAAAAGAAGGCTTTGTCGGTGCTTCAAGATGCCCAAAATTATGCTTTTGGTGCAGAAATTGAATACTGTCAAATCGCTTGTTTGATGTCTTTAGGTCGTCGTGGAGAAGCCTTGTATCGTTTGAGCGAAGCCTTAGTAGAAAACTTTGATAAGCATACAACTTTGTTCAGTTGGCAGCCTGAATTAGCAGAAAATGCCGATTTTCAAAGCATTATAAATGGTTATAAATCTTAAAATAAACGTTTTTTGGAATTTTAAATATGCAATTTTGTATAAATTGAACATATCCTTGGATTAACGGGTGTCTTTTGATACCCGTTTTTTTTATGCTTTTTTTCAATCAGAGAATAAATAAAGCAATAACAAAAAACAATCACATCGTTTTGTTATAATATTTTTATCATTTTTCTTTCCTTTGTTGTATGTTTTTTGTTGAATTTCTAAGATATTCTTAAAATATTTTGAAAATAGTTTCTATATATTGCTTTGAAAATCACATGAATAGAATTTTTATCAATATTCTATCTAAGTTTTATTTGAATGAAAAAAACAAACCTTTTCTCTTTCAAAGTGGTGCTAAGTTTTGTTCTTTACTTGTTCGCTTGTTATAATTTGGAGGCACAAACAATCATTTCTCTTGAAGGAAAAATATCTATTCCAGACCATCCTACCTATCACGACGATAGAGAAATCGCCTACGATTCGACCAAAGGATATGGGATGTTGATGTTTGAAGTACGAGT
>JANMJN010000587.1:0-3155 GCA_031371355.1 Saprospiraceae bacterium | reverse complement strand
CAAAACGTTTAATTTTACTCCGAGTGACTATAAAGATAAACCGCTGCTTATTCAATTTCAATAAAACAACCAAAGCCTTGGAAACATCCTGTTTCCAAGGCTTTCATACTTTTCAGCTCATTTTACTGAGGGGGTTAAATGCCCTACTTCGGCACCACCAAATCAAACAATTCCTTATCCATTTGCGGTTTCACAACACAGGTATTATCAAAGTGCATCGTCGCCGTATTTTTAGCATTATAAGCCGTCCAAATTGGTAAACCGATGTGGTTGGGATTGCCTGTGCGGGCAAAATTTATCCATGCTTGACTCATTTTATCGGCTAAAACGTAGGCTTCTTTTGTGCCACCCGTCATTTCTTCACACCTTGCGATATTATTGAATACAAAAGGTAATTCCATACAATGCACTGCCTTGAATTTACCATCTAAAACAGGCGACTGCCATGTAAATAGGTACATATAAACAGGTGCGCCACCCGCAACAGCAGATTTTTCATTGGCTTGAACAACGGCTCCTGGACGGAACATGGCATCAACACTTATCAAATCCATCGGCTTTGTGTCCATCGGATACGCTTTTTTGACAGCAGCGATATAGGCATCGGCTTTGTCTTTGTAGGTCTTTTTGATTTGTTCATTGACCTGATCCATGGTTGGATTGTTCATCGCCATATTGGCAAAAGGCGTAAATTCGTTCTTCGTCGTTCCCAACATCAAAGGAATGTTTTTGGACAATTCAAACACTTCTTTTGAAAACAATTGATAAGGCAGCACGTCGCCATCTCGACTGGGTCCCCAACTCAATCCAAAACCAATGACAGGCTTGCCTTCTGCTTTCATTTTTGCGGCAACGACGGCTAAAGCCTTTTTGCCTGCTGCACTCAACTGATCAAATGGCACTTTTTGCAAAGAATCAGCTTGATTGGCTTTCAACCCTAAGGCATTTAAGACTTCTGCTGCAATGAGTTGTGTTTCCGACTTTTCCAACATAGCGGTTCTAAACGAGCCACTTTCATTGATGGCTTTGTGAAATAAGCCTTTTGCTGAAGGCATAGCCATTAACGTGTTAACCTTAGCTCCCCCACCCGATTGTCCGAAGATGGTGACGTTGTTTGGGTCTCCGCCGAAGTTAGAAATATTGGCTTTTACCCATTCTAAAGCCGCTTTCATGTCCAAAACACTCAAATTAGCGGAGCTTTTATATTTATCGCCATAGGCAGACATGTCTAAAAAGCCTAAAATATTCAAGCGATGATTGATGGACACGACAACCACATCGCCTTTTTTGCTCAAATTTTCGCCATCATAAGAAGGCAATTCTTGGGAAGAACCCGCCGTAAAACCCCCGCCATGAATCCAGAACATCACAGGACGTTTTTTGCCATCGTTGATGCTCGGTGTCCAGACATTCAAGACCAAACAGGCTTCGTTCGTGTAGCCCCAATCGTGGTGAAAAGCAAATTCAGGTTCGTCTTGCACACTCGTTGTCGGGTCCATCAAAGGCGCAACAGGTCCATACACCAAGGAGCTGCGGACACCTGTCCACGGTTTCGTTTTGGTCGGTGCCATAAACCTTTCGGCTTGTGCGTAGGGAATGCCTTTGTAGGTAAAAATGCCGTTGTGCGTGTAGCCACGTACTTTTCCAGCTTCAGTATTGGTTTCGGCAATCTTTGCGCCCGCTTTGATGGGCTGCGCAGAAAGAACTTGTGTAAAACAAGCGAAAAAAGCTAAAAAGAGATAAAAATTGGTCTTAATCATTATGTTTTTTTAAAATTTTGAATAAAAGCTAAAAGTAAAATAATGGTTTTACAGCACCTTGAAAGAATTGTAAAATTCCAAAAAAATCTCCCCAAAAGAAGACTCGACCTATCAAACGGGTTTTATTATGAACAACAAATGCCGAATCGGTTATGGCTTGACCAAAACATGATGGTTAAATTGGGTGCGACTCATGTATAGAATCTCCGTTTTTTGTATTGATTTACCGACCTTTTTGTTTATATCAAAATGTAATGCTAATTTGCTTCCCCTTTTGACAAAATTATTTGTCCATTAAGGTATCATTCACCGCATCTATCACGTTGCGATAAATAAAAATAAAACTTTTCAAATCAAAATCTAATAATATGGAAACTCTAACAATGAAATACGCCGAAATTGGCAACTACATCGGCGGCAAAACACAAGCAGCAACAAGCCTACGGTGGCTCGATGTCGTCTCTCCTACTGACGGGTCGCTTTTAAGCCGTGTCCCAATGTCGAATGCGCAAGATTTAGATGCGGCTGTTGCAGCTGCCAAAGCCGCTTTTGAAGGTTGGTCAAAAATGCCAATAAAGGAACGTGTTCAGGTGTTCTTTCGCTATAAAACCCTTTTGGAACGCGATATTGAATCATTAACATACCTTGTACATGAAGAAAATGGCAAAACCTTAGATGAAGCCCGCGCCGAAATCGAAAAATCTATTGAGCTAACGGAGTTCGCTTGTGCGATGCCGCAACTCGTTCAAGGTGAGTTATTGGAGGTATCAAAAGGTGTTGAGTGTCGCACCGAACGATTCCCTTTGGGTGTCGTTGCATCCATTGTCCCGTTCAATTTCCCTGCTATGGTGCCGAATTGGACTATTCCAAATGCACTCGTTTTAGGTAATACCATGATTGTCAAACCATCGGAACAAGTACCCCTCAGTACCATGCGTCTTGCAGCCCTACTGAAAGAAGCAGGTTTGCCCGATGGTGTGTTAAATATCGTTCATGGCGACCGTGATATTGTGGAAGCGATTTGCGATCACGAAGGCATCGAAGCCGTCTCGTTTGTGGGTTCTACGAAAGTTGCCAAAATCGTTTACAAACGGGCTTCTTCTAACCTAAAACGCTGTTTGGCACTCGGTGGCGCCAAAAATCACCTCATCGTTTTACCTGATGCGCATCCTGCAATGACCGCATCAAACGTCGCGGCTTCTATGGCGGGTTGTGCGGGACAACGTTGTATGGCGGCTTCTGCGATGCTGGCGGTGGGTCCTGTTGACCATATCATCGCTTTGTTATGCGACGAAGCTCGTAAAATTCAAGTGGGTAAAAACCTCGGTGCTGTCATTTCGCCCGAAGCTAAAAAACGGATTGAACGCTATATCACAGAAGCCGAAGCGGCTGGTG
>JANMJN010000533.1:0-4404 GCA_031371355.1 Saprospiraceae bacterium | reverse complement strand
CTTACCATCACGAGCTGTCTGCTCGTAAGGAAGTCTATGAGAAAATACGGGATTGGATAAATACAGAAAGTGTCATCAAAAAATGAATGTAGCGGCGAAAAGCAACATGATTATTTGTTTGAAAAATGAGTCTTCATTTATTGATCCAAAGGATTCCCTTGTACAAATGAACTCCTTTGGAGGAAGGGGACTAAAAAAGAATTATTTTTTTTTGAAAAAGTGCACAAAAAAATATTCAAATAAATTTCATTCAACAAATTGATTTCAGTTTTTGTTTTAAAAAGAGTAAGTTTCAGGAACAAAAATGTCTTGTTCGTCTTAATACCCTTGTTTTTGATAATTATTTTTTGTTCTTTTAGGGGCTTAAAGGAGGTGTATTAGGGTTAGGTAAAAACGATATGAGTTAATAAATTAATGAATGACCAAAAACTAAATAGCTACATAAATGTCTTCCGCGAAGTGATCTGCTTTTTTTTTTAGGTTTTATACCCCTCAGTATTCAGCCTCATTTTTATTTTTTTTTGGGCACAAAAAAACAATCTATATATTTATTAAACTTTATACAAAATAAACGCAAATGGGAAATTTCACTTTAAAAGTAATCAACTCTTTTATGAGAGTTATCAGTAAACATTCAACGAGGATAATATTACAAATTCGGCTCTGTTTAACAAAACAATTGTGCATGTCATGTATCCCCCAAATGACCAAAAACAGAGTGCCTTATCTATCTAAAATTCACAATCAAAGTTCAGTCCACAAGCTCACAAAATCTGGGTTTGGCAGGTTACTTTAGTCAAATTATCAGATGGCTATGTACGCGATGACTGGGTGATTACCCAAGTCTTGCATTCAACGTGTGGCAACAAAATTTGCCAGCAACGGAATTCGTATTGTGCACATTATCAATGGTTTAGCAAAGGGCAAGCTATGAAATGAGTCATGCTATAACAATGGGAAAATGATCAATTCAATCAGTCTTTTTATCTATTATTTAAATATTTATTAAAATGAGTATGCTATCTTTTTTTGTAAAGCAAATAAACAGAGTATTAGTTAAAGAGAAGACATCGGTTTTTGTCTCTTCACATTCTGGTAAGACCTTCTACTCAGGGAAGCGCTACGATGCAACTGGCAATACCAATGAAGCGGAAACAATTGGCAGCTCACCCTTTATTGGGGAAGTCATGCTCTTTGCAGGCAATTTTGCGCCTCTAGGCTGGACTTTTTGTCAAGGACAGCTTTTACCGATTTCTGAAAATGATGCTTTGTTTGCTTTGATAGGCACAACTTATGGCGGCGATGGTCAAACAACATTTGGCTTACCAGATTTAAGAAGTCGTATTCCTATTGGCATCGGTCAGGGTCCAGGATTGTCAAGCCGCGTACTTGGCGAGCAAGCAGGCACTGAAAGTATCACGATAGCAGCTAATAATATGCCTACTATTGGTCAAACGGTTCCCATTGTTAAAAACAGAGCGGTTGGTACAGCCACAACGGGTGTTGTCGAAGGCAGAATAGACGCGACAAGAAGTTTGACTGTAACGGGTGGCGGGCAATCGCATACCAATATACCGCCTTTCCTGGGTTTGAACTTCTGCATTGCGCTATATGGCATTTTTCCATCCCAAAATTAAATATTCAAGCATACCCCCTCAGTATGGGGCATCTAATAACACATTAAAATTCTTTTCGAATGAATATTACTCGTCGTCATTTTTTTCAACGGTTTTCTAAAAAAACGGAATCTCAAACCGTAGAAACGCCCAATACGCAGCCATCAATTTCTTTTCGTTCGCTTGGTGCTGAACCATTTTTAGGCGAAGTTATGGTTGTACCCTACAATTTTGCGCCACGTGGTTGGGCTTTTTGTAATGGACAGCTTTTGTCCATTGCACAGAATACAGCTTTGTTCTCCATACTGGGTACAACGTATGGTGGTGATGGACGTACGACTTTTGGCTTACCCAATTTGAATGGTAATGCAGCTATGGGTGTTGGGCAAGGTCCTGGTTTGTCATATGTTGACCTTGGTGAAACAGGGGGCGTTAGCTCAGTCGTACTTTCAACAAATCAAATACCAACACAGATTATTGCAGTCAATGAAATCATGGTGCGCGGTACAGGTGGTACACAAGGCGTTGGACTTGCTAAAGGTGCTGAAATGGGCACCAATACAATAGGTACTTCACAATCGCCCACACCTGTTGATAATACGCCGCCTTATTTGTGCTTGAATTATGTCATCGCTATGCAAGGGGTTTTTCCACCACGCAGCTAAAAAAGGAAATGTAACTGTTCCACATGGGGCACCTTTTATTTTAAAAAAAGTTAATTTATAAATATTGACAAAATGAATCAATACTTACCAAATCGTCGCTCTTTTTTACAACGCAGCCTTGCTCTATTAGCAGGTTTGACGGCTGTGCCTTTAATTGGCAAGAGCACAACAACCTCGTTATCAAATAGTGCTCCTTTAGATTCAGAACCATTTATAGGCGAAATCATGATTTTTGCTGGCAATTTCGCGCCAAAAGGTTGGGCTTTTTGTGCAGGACAACTTTTGCCCATTAATCAAAATCAGGCATTATTTAGTTTGCTTGGGACAACCTTTGGCGGCAATGGACAAACAAATTTTGCACTACCTGACTTGCGTGGTCGCATGGTCGTTGGTGTTGGAAATAATTTTGTTTTAGGTCAAAGCAGTGGCACAGAAACGACAACATTAACCGCTGCCAACATCCCCGGGCTTAGTACTGCAACGAGTAAAGTCGTAATTCGAACGACGGGTACGCAAGGTTCCGGTTTAACGGACGGCGGGGCTAATGGCTCAACGAATGCGGTTTTAGCCAAAACGAATAACGCGTTAGCCATGAATAATATGCCACCGTATCTGACTATCAATTATGTCATTGCATTACAAGGTATATTTCCAAGCCGTAGTTGAGACAATTTATGAAGCACTATTCTTTATATGCATCATATATAGTGTAATTAATCAAACGAAATAGTCAAAATAATCATGAAAATAATAAATTGGATCAAACTACTGCTTGTCGTTCTCCTACCAGTTCAACTCTTGGCACTCCCGCCAATAGGCAGTACCTTAAATATTGCAGGTACAACAGTAGGTGCGCCGACGGCAAAGTTCCCTTTATTGGGTTCTACATCGGGTAGTTGTAGCCTCAATCCATCGGCTGAACCTTATCGTCTTTATACTGTCACATGTGATATGTCAACAACGATTACCATAAATATCACCAATGTTATTGATGCAGGTGGCAGTACAGACGATACGGGTCTTTTTTGGTACACTGGTACATTCACTCCAGCGGCAGGGTGTACCAATTTTAGTAAAATTTGTAATGACCCAATGGGGTCTAATTTGACTTTTTCAGCGACAGCTAACACCTCTTATACTTTTGCCGTCGTCGGTTTATTTGGCACTGCAGATGATTTTGCCCTGACATTGACGGCTGGAACGGGTAACATCAGTTCAAATACGTCACCTGTCTTCGGCACCCCCTCAGTAACCAATGTGGGTTGTAATGGTGGCAGCAATGGTAGTGTTACTGTTTCAGCAACAGGCGGTTCAGGGGCTATTTCATATTCGATATCTCCGAGTGTCGGTACCCAAAGTCCAACGGGTACATTCACTGGTTTAACGGCGCAGACTTATACATTCACTGCAACGGATGCAAGTGGTTCTACCCAAACCACAACAGCCACGGTGACGCAACCGACCGCCATCGCATTTGGCACCCCCTCAGTAACGAACGTTAGTTGTAATAGCGGCAGCAACGGCAGTGTTGTAGTGTCCGCAACAGGTGGCACGGGTGCTATTTCGTATTCGATTTCACCCAGTGTTGGCACGCAAAGTGGTGGCACATTCAGCAACTTGACGGCACAGACTTATACCTTTACCGCAACAGATGCGAGTGGATGTTCAAAAACCACAACGGCCACGGTGACGCAACCGACTGCGGTTGCATTTGGCACCCCATCAGTAACGAACGTTAGTTGTAATAGTGGCAGTAACGGCAGTGTTGTAGTGTCCGCAACAGGTGGCACGGGCGCCATTTCCTATTCGATTTCACCCAGTGTTGGTACGCAAAGTGGTGGTACATTCAGCGGTTTAACAGCACAGACATATACCTTTACCGCAACAGATGCGAGTGGATGTTCAAAAACCACAACGGCAACGGTGACGCAACCGACTGCGATCGCATTTGGCACCCCGTCAGTAACCAATGTGAGTTGTAATAGTGGCAGCAACGGCAGTGTTGTTGTATCCGCAACAGGTGGCACGGGCGCAATTTTTTATTCGATTTCACCCAGTGTTGGTACGCAAAGTGGTGGCACATTCAGCAACTTGACTGCACAGACATATACCTTTACCGCATC
>JANMJN010000520.1:0-4310 GCA_031371355.1 Saprospiraceae bacterium | reverse complement strand
GCAACCGACCCAGATGCAGACCCATTCAAACCAGTCATTTTTGACCAAGACAATACTTGGAAAAACTATATCACAAAAAATATTTTTGACTGCTTGGCATCCCTCCATCCACGTTTGTATGCTGCTATTGACCTATTTGTTCTGCCGGAGTTTTTAGAACAAGAATTATCCAATGCTCTGAAAGGCAAATACAAAGTGAAAGGCAAAGACAAAAAAACGGATAAACTTGTCAAATTACGTCTATTGACAGGCGAAGACTACTATGTTTTCGTGCATATTGAGGTGCAAGGCAAATTAGAAGATAATTTACCCGAACGTATTTATATTTATCGGACACTTATTTCGATGAAATACGATACACAGAATATTTCGACATTTGTGATTTTTACAGGTAAATCGCCTACTGAAAAGCATAAAATTTTCGAACATGAATGTTTTGGTAGTAAGATTTCTTTTTGTTATAATTCTTATGTTATCATTGACCAAAATACAGACGATTTAGAGAAATCAGACAATATGTTTGACCTTGCTGTACTTGCTGCGAAACATACACTTGATACTGAGGGGGATGCAAGACGGCGATTAATGTTCAAAAAAAAATTAGTTGAATTAGCTTTGCGAAAGCAATTTCCTCTTGAAAAGATAGAAGAATTGATTAGCTTTGTATTTGATTATATGCTCCTGTCAGAGGATTTGGAGAATGAATTGAAAAAAGCAATACGTAATTTATCATCATCAAATTCAGAAGAAATGGTTGTATCAAAAGGACAATATGAGTTGGCTCAGATAATGAGTGAAGTCGTTTATGGTAAATCTTATGAGCAAATGCTTGCTGAAAAAGAAGCTGAAAAAGAAGCTGAAAAAGAAGCTGAAAAAGAAGCTGAACGTAGAAACACGATTCAATCGCTTCTGAAAATCAATTTTTCGCCAGAGAAAATCGCTGATTTGATGGGGTATGACTTGGATTTTGTCCTTAAAGTTGCTGAAAAATATTCAAAGGATTGATTAGAATATAACTCACTAATCCCGATTTTATGACGGTTTTCAATATCCCGAATTTTGTAACAACGAAATTCGGGATTCTTTTTGTTCAAAAACCTGTAAATCCTAACGAATTTATTAGGTTTTTATAACAAAATCAGACTGTTGTGAAATTCGGGATGATTCATGTTTCATAAACACCTTATATTGCAACCAAAACCACCAACGACAATACCTCTATAATATCTTACAACAAAATGTCTCAATCAGATTTAGAGAAAAAACTTTTGCGTGTCCAATCTCTTGCCCAAACGAGTGTTTTAGGACGCTTAATACATGCTCCGCATCGGTATGTTTTTGCTCAATTTATCCATAAAATCTATTTCAAATTAACTAAAAGAGGTGTTCTCGCAACAGCTAAAACGTTTTTTGGACACCCCCTCAGTATGCCACTACCTGCGGGAACGGATATTTACTTGACAGGCGGTAAAACACATGATTCTGAAATTCGACTGGCTAAGTTTCTCTTACATACTTTTAGTGATACAAAGAACCGTCATTTCTTAGATATTGGAGCGCATGTGGGCTATTTTTCCGCTTTAGTATCGGTTTTATTGAAAAATAAAGGGCAAGTGATCGCCATTGAAGCGGCACGAACAACGGCAGAGATATTAGAAAAAAACTTGAAAAACTTGCCTAATACCATGACCTTACATGCAGCAGCGACAGAAAAATATGGCGAAAACATCGTGTTTTATGAGTTTCCTGCACTGTATTCCGAGTATAATTCATCGCATATCACTCAATTTGAAGATGAGGCATGGTTTGCTAAATTCAAACCACAAAAGGTCACCGTTAAAGGGATTACGGCTGATAGCTTAGTCGAAAAGTTTGAATTAAAAAATCCAATTATAAAGATTGATGCGGAAGGTGCAGAAGCCCAAGTTCTGGCAGGTACATATATGACTTTGGTGGAGCAATCACCTATCATTATTATCGAATATTTGAGAGAAAAAAATGAAGGACATCAAAAAGCATTTGTCTTGCTGGAGGAAGCGGGTTATGCGCCATATATGATTGATAATCAAGGATTACTGAGGGGTATCACTGATGCGAAATCTTATTTTTCAGAACATGATGTGGACTCTGATAATTTTGTTTTTGTGAAAAAGGATGAATGAGTCTTTTAGGTTTTCGACTTCAATTCCCCTTATATGGGTTAAGGGTTTAATCAATGACTTCATAAATTGTAATAGGATGTACTTTGTTTTTAACAGATATATCGCCAATAACTTGGCAGTTGAATGAGTCTTTGACCTTTTCAAATATCGCTTTACTGATAACGATTTGTCCAGGCTTGGCAGCCGATTGAAGGCGTTGTGAAGTATTGACCACGTCGCCAATGACTGTAAAATCCAACCTTTTCAAAGCCGCAGAACCGATATTACCCGAAATCATTTCTCCTGAATTGATGCCAATGGAGACTTTCGGAAAATAAGTTTCATGCTCTGATATAGCTTCTTTTTGCGCTTCAATGGCTTTATGAACGGCTAAAGACGCTTCAATAGCTCTATCCAAATGATATTCTCCTGTGAAAACTGCCATGACGGCATCGCCCAAAAATTTGTCAACATAACCACCTTGAGCGATGATTTCTTTGACCATCAAATCAAAATATTTATTGATGAGACTGACAACAAAATTGGGTGTTTCTTTTTCTGAAATAGCTGTAAAACCGCAAATATCCATAAAAACAATAGTTGCTTCAATGGTTTCATTGGCGAGCAGTGACGATTCATATTCCGTTCGGGTCATAAATTGAAGTACACTATCGTCCACATACATCCTCAATATATTGTTTTCTTTTATCGCTTTTATCGTTTCTCTTATTTGATAGACATATTTCAAGGTTTTTAGCAAGGTCAATTCTAAATCTTCAAAATGGATGGGTTTGCAAATGAAATCAAATGCGCCTCGATTCATCGCCAAGCGGATATTGTCCATATCGCCGTAAGCGGAGACAATAACCGATTTTAATAATGGATTTTTTTCATTCAATTTAACCAACAAAGTTAGCCCGTCCATGACAGGCATATTAATATCACTGAAAACGATATCTATATCAGGATGAATCTCAAGTTTGTCTAAGGCTTCCTTTCCATTTTTTGCGAAAACAAATTCATATTCTTGCTCACGTATCTGACGGCGGAATTTCTGTCGGATGAGTTGTTCAAAGTCGTTTTCATCATCCACGATCATAATTTTGGATTTCATAGTAATTCAGTTAGTTTTTCTTTAAGAGATTTGAAATCTAAAGGTTTATTCAAAAAATCGTCAGCACCTAAGCGCATGGCTTGTTCATAGTTTTCTTTATCACCATAAGCCGTTATCATCATCACAACGGGCGGCGGGGTAGGTGTATCAACCCTGACACGGCGCAATAATTCCAAACCACTCATGCCTGGCATATTGATGTCCGAAAGAATTAAAATGGCTTCGTGGTCGTGGTCTTTCAGAAATGTTAAAGCTTCTTCACCTGAAAAGCTGAAAGAAAACTCGAACAATCCAGCGCGTATTTCACGCCGAAAACTTTGTAAGAATAAGGTTCTGATGTCTTGTTCATCATCAACAACTAATATTTTCATAAGTTTTTTGTTTTGTCAAAGGTAAGGTAATTGGATAATAAATTCAGTAAATTCTCCTTCTTTTGTTACAATTTCAAAGGTTCCGCCGTGTCCTTTGGTGACAATGTCATAACTGATAGATAACCCTAAGCCTGTGCCTTGCCCTGTGGGTTTGGTGGTAAAGAATGGTTGAAACACTTTTGCCTTTACGCTTTCGGGCATACCTGTACCGTTGTCTTTTACTTTTATAATTATTTGATTGTCAAGCCGTTGAGTGGTTAAAATTACTGAGGGGGTATAGGATTGTCCCGCCTTCACGTTCGGGAAACTTTCAAAGTTTCCCGAACGTATTTGATTGGCTCGTTCATTGTCCGCATAAAAAGCATTATTAATCAAATTCAATAAAACCCGCCCCATATCTTGCGGAATGACTTCTATTTTAGGCAAGTTTCCATCTACAATCAATTCATAATCAGCGTTAAAATCCTTGTCCTTTGCTCTCATACCATGATATGAAAGCCTTAAATATTCATCTGCCAATTTATTAATATCGGTCAATTCCTTCACACCCGTACTCGCACGGGAATGTTCGAGCATACCTTTTACAAAACTGCTTGCCCGTTTGCCGTGGTGGTTGATTTGCTCTTGGTTTGATGTTAAATCTGACAATAATTCCTCAACATATTCTTTATCAATATCGGGTTT
>JANMJN010000515.1:0-2033 GCA_031371355.1 Saprospiraceae bacterium | reverse complement strand
TAATGTTTTTAGCTTTCCCAACATACAAAATCACGCCTTTTGGGTCTATGAATTTGTAGATACCGGCTTGTATCGGCAGCGTCGGTGCTATTTCTTGAAAGTCGGTGGTGGTCATATCGAAGGTATTTCAAAGGAATCTTTGTTTTAGGAAACTAAAAAATGAAGGCAGAAGGGGTAAGTTTTCATCTAAATCAGCTACAAATTGTTCGTAAGATATTTCTCTTTTTCTTTCCGCCCAAAAGCTATATTGCTTTTGTCGCATACCAATTAAGTCATAATGGTCTAAACCTAAAATCCGAATCATGTAAGCTGCACTGTTTTGCTCATCAACTGTTTTAGAGGGATTAGGTTCGATATTGCCTTCACTGTCGTAACGAAAATAAGTTTCTATGTTAGGTATCTCTGTCGGATTGAGAAAAAGGGCATCATCGTATTCATTTCCTTTGTTTTTATCGTCCTTAATATGTCCGCAAAATTCCTTTTTATTTTCAGAATCTATTGCTAAATCAAAACCCTCACACGAAATAACAATATTTCCAAAATGGTAGGTCAAATGTTTGAACTCTTTAAGTCCTTTAGGTCGGATATGTTCGAAGTGAGATTTAGCATCCTCTTCGGTTGAAATTTTATAAGGAACTTCTTGTTCACAATAGCAACAAAGCCCTTTTTGAGTGCGCCACATAAATTGATGCAGTATCAAGCGAACGATACTGCCACCTTTGATTTTTTTGAATTTTTCCCAATCATTGCGTAAGCGACCTCGATAAGTCGTTACAAAATTGTCAAAGTCTTCACATCGGTTTGTTTTGTCAATATACCTCATTACGCTACTAAGGTTTTTCGTTTCAACAGGAGTATTTCGTTTCTAAAGCGCATAATTACGGCATCTTGCTTCCCTAAGTCATCCGCAAGTTTATTCACTTCTTCTTCGACTTTTGACACGCCTGATACTGAGGGGTTGAATTCAACCTGCTTAATCAATCCTAATATCGCATTGATTCTCTGTTGTGTTTCAAAATCGCGTATCGGCGTTCCCATAATTTCAGAAAGAATACGATTGGGGTCAACACCGAATGTATGCTTGTGTTCGGCAGCCATATTGATAGCTTCAACACGGTGTGTTTCGTCATTTATAGCCAAAACAAAAAGCGATTCAGGATGTATGGAAGCAATGATTTGAGGCGAATGAGTCGCTAAAATCACTTGATTATCAGTGCCTACATTATTGAAAAAGCGGACGATTTGTTGCTGCCATTTTGGGTGCAGCGAGTCTTCGGGTTCGTCAACCATTATAAGCATACGGTAAGGATTGTATTGATTGAGCGTAAAACCCATAAAATACAGCATTTTTTCACCACTTGACAAGTCATTAAAACCTATTTTTTGACCATTGACACTTTCAAAAATCAAATCTTTTTCATTAACTTGAATTAATTTAGATTTAACATCAAGGTTTTTGAAAATTTTATTTAGTTCATTGACTTGTTCTGTGAAAATTTGACGTGGGGCAGTATCGGGATGCCTAAAAACTCTTTGTGTAATAATATCTAAAATTGATGTTCTAACTTTTTGATTATTAGTAATAAAAGTTGTTTCGATAATTTGGGAACTATTACTGTTTCTTGATTTATCTTTCGAGTAAAAATAGATAGTATGTGTCTTAAATATTTTATTATTTCCCATTCTTAAATTATTGATAATTCCAAATAATCTGGTAAAATATGGGTGAGTCCCATTATCGGGCATACCATCTTTTTGAATATCAAAATCAAATTTTAAAACATAGTAATCATTTGAATATGGTTTTATTGAAATAAACTCTTCGTTGCTAAAAATTGAATCTGGAAAGCGAAGAACTGATTTATGTCTTTCAATATCATCAGCTCTGTAATAATGATTTGTCAATAATATTTCCAAATAAATTTTAGTATTTATATTAGAGCCATTAGGTACTATTCCTTTAATAATATCAATCAACAACTCCAAAACCGTCGTCTTCCCACTACCATTCAAGCCAGCCAGCACGATGGTAT
>JANMJN010000466.1:0-17764 GCA_031371355.1 Saprospiraceae bacterium | reverse complement strand
GTTTATAAAAAACTTTGTGCCTTCGAAATGGCGTGTTTTATCCAATAGTTGGGTCAAATAATTGAGCCGATTTGTATAGGGCTTATGTGTTTGATAAATGTATAAAACCTTGAAAATCAATACAAAACCAACAATACCCAAAGCCCATTTCACATTTTTAATATTTGGCAATACATCAAAAATCAAAGGTACTGCAAGCATAACCGCAAGCGACAAATATTGACTTTCGAGATAAAACCAATCTTTACTATCGAAATATGATGTGGCTATAATAAAGATGAAACCCAAGGTGGAAACGACAAAAAAGGATAATTTTAGAAATTCTTTTTTCCAAATATAAAACCCAATAATACCTATTAAACACGGTAAGACCAAAGCAAAATCATCAAAGCAATGTCCCCAAAAAAAGCGTTGACTGGCGCCTGTGAGTAACTCTGAAAGCGGTCTTTTAATGTGCTCAGACAAGCGTTCAAATGACCCTTTGTCATAAAAATTGACACCTGTGATATAAAATTTGGAAAAATTAGCTACTACAAAACTTAATGCAGCCCAGCCAAGTAATCCGTAACTTAAATTTTGCTGCCCATAGGCAGGTGATTTCTGAAATTTACTGAGGGGGGACATTTTTTGAATAAAAAAATAAGCCCATAAAAAGCTGAACGAAAAAGTAATGAGTGGATGAAAGTAAACGAGTGTAAAAACAAGCGCTATACTGAGGGGGTATTCCCACCAACGCAATTTTAGAAATTCGCCTCGATTCATCAATAAAGCGAAATAGACAAACGTGAGAGAGATGCCTTGTATCACTTCATTTTGCGCCCAATAAAATGTATGAGCCGTCATCAGCATATACCACAGCACGATACCCAAAGCTAAGATCTTGACTTTCAATATCTTATCACAAATAAAAAATGCTAACCAATGGTATAGGACAAACGAAAGTGAATAGGACATCAAAACCACCGACAACGGGAAACCCAATTTAGAGGTCACAAAGGGAAAAGACTGAACGAAGGCGGCACCAAACCTATCAACGACGATAAAAAGGCTTTCTTTGTTTATGACATAAAAACTTTGAAAGGCTGCATCTAATATCATCGTTCGTTCACGCCAAAAAAGGAGAGAAAAGGCTGCCAAAATACCAAAGGTCATATGACCGATGCCTGTCGTATAGCGGTTGATATTGAATTGCATGGTTCATCGTTGTATTGCTGAATGATTGCATTGTTGTATGATCGTATTGTTCTTCAATAACTTAACCATACAACAATACAACCATACAACACTAAGCTGCTTTTAATCTCACCAATTTTGAATGGCTCAATTTTTCACGTGCATAAGAACGTGTTACTTCAAATTCTTTAATTTCATGCTTTTGAGAAGGCATTTCGAACATCAAGTCAGTCATAATGGCTTCGCAAATTGAGCGCAAACCGCGAGCACCTAAGTTATAATCCAAGGCAGTACGTGCAATAAAATCAATGGCATTAGGCGAAAAAGTGAGTGAAACACCTTCTAAATCAAACAATTTTTGATATTGCTTGACGAGTGAATTTTTAGGTTCGATCAATATGCTCTTCAAAGTCTCTAAATCCAAAGGATTTAAAGCCGTCAAAACGGGCAAACGACCGACCAATTCAGGAATCAAACCAAACGCTTTAATGTCTTGTGGAGAGATGTATTGCAACATATTTTCACGGTCAATCAAGGCTTTTTGCTCGGCATTATAGCCAATGACTTGCGTATTGAGACGTCTTGCAATCACTTTTTCGATGCCATCAAATGCGCCACCGCATATAAAAAGGATGTTATTTGTGTTGACATTGACCAATTTCTGCTCTGGGTGTTTACGTCCTCCTTGAGGTGGCACTTGCACATCTGCCCCTTCGAGCATTTTCAAGAGACCTTGCTGAACGCCTTCACCTGATACATCGCGTGTGATGCTTGGATTATCGCCTTTTCGAGCGATTTTATCAATTTCATCTACATAAACGATGCCTCTTTCAGCTGCTTTGACATCAAAATCACAGACTTGCAGTAATCGAGACAACATACTTTCCACGTCTTCACCAACATAACCGGCTTCTGTGAAAACAGTCGCATCAACAATCGAAAAGGGTACATTTAACAGCTTGGCAATCGTCCGCGCCATCAATGTTTTGCCTGTTCCTGTTCGTCCAACAAAAAGAATATTTGATTTTTCAATCTCAACATCGCCCTCAACAGGCGGCGGTTGTTTCAGCCTTTTGTAGTGATTATAGACGGCGACAGCGAGCGTTTTCTTAGCATCGTCTTGCCCAATGACGTATTGGTCGAGGTAGTTCTTCAACTCCTGTGGTGTTCGGTCAATGGGTTTCCAATCGTCCTTTTTCTTTTTATTTTTTTTGCGCTCAGGCAAAGCCTGCTCGCCCAATTCCTGCTCAACAATTTCCATTGCTTGACTTGTACAGGCTTCGCAAATATGCGCTTCTGAGCCAGCAATCAAGATGCCGACTTGCTCCTTTGGACGTCCGCAAAACGAACAATAATAACCTTGATTTCTCTTATTCATGTATAGAAAGACTATTTATTTCAAATTGGGCGCAAAAATACGCATAATTAGTCATTAGTCATCAGTAAATTTGTCATTAATGAAATGACCAATGAACTAATGACTAATGACTGTTACTTTTTTGCTGCATAATCTACGACTAAATGACAGAACGCTTTGACACCTACCGTAAAACCGCTTTCGTCAATATAAAAATCGGGTGTGTGATGAGCCGCAACTTCTGGTGCCGTCTTGTCTTTTGCCATACCACCAAGGAAGAAAAAGAAACCCGGTATTTTCTCTTGGTATCTAGAAAAATCTTCTGCCCCTGTTACGGGCACTGTGACGCGTACATTGTCCACACCCGCGGCATCTTCAAGGCTTGGATACATTTTTTTTGTCAACTCTGGATTGTTGTACGTCACTGGGTTACCCAATTCAATCTCACAAATCGCTTCTGCACCTGCTGATTCTGCAATATTTTTCACAACGCGTTTTATGTTTTCATGCACTTGTTTTTGAATTTTAGGATCTAATGCCCGAATCGTACCCACCATTTTAGCTTCTTCTGGAATGATATTGCCGCGAATTCCCGCATGAAAACTGCCAATAGTGACAACTGCCGCAGATTCATTGAGTGGTGTCATGCGACTCACAACCGTTTGCAAACCCATAATGATTTGCGCACCCGTCACAATCGGGTCAATACCTTCCCAAGGATACGCACCATGTGTTTGTTTGCCTTTTATCGTAATCGTCAAACCATCTGAACTCGCCATTGTGCCCATTGGACGATACCTGATTTGTCCAACTGGTGTCTGCGAATTGATGTGCAACCCAAAAATCGTTTCCACTTTTGGGTTATCTAAAACGCCTTCTCGAACCATCACACTTGCACCACCTTCTTCACCCTTGGGTGCACCTTCTTCGGCAGGTTGGAAAATAAAGACGATGGTACCCGCCAATTCGCTTCTCACTTGCGCCAAGACCTCGGCTGTTCCCATGAGTATAGCCATGTGCGTATCATGCCCGCAAGCGTGCATAACGCCTGTTTCCATATCATTAAAAGTTGTTCTCACAGTTGATTTAAAAGGTAAATTACCGCGTTCCGTCACAGGCAAGCCATCCATATCGGCACGAAGTGCAACCGTTGGACCGGGTTTACCTCCCCTCAGTATACCAACGACACCAGTCTTTGCAACACCTGTTTTCACTTCGTCAAACTTCAAATCGCGAAGAAATTTGGCTATTTTCTCTGCTGTTTTAAATTCTCTATTTGATAATTCAGGGTTTTGATGGAAGTCACGTCGCCAAGCAATGACTTTAGGTTCAATGGCAACGGCTAATTTGTCGAGCTTTGTTTTTAAAGCGACATTTTTATCCGCCTGAGCAAAAAGGGATTGTGTTGATATTAAGAAAAGTACAAACAATGTGCCTTTGAAAGCTGCTTTAAAAAGCATCGTAAAATGGTTTTTCATGTTTTTAAATTAAATTTATTAGTGATTGATTTTAAATGAAATACAATTCTATTGTTTATTGAGAATGAGCTCACCTAACAGTGCGACTTTAATACCAAAGTCTTTATTGCCTTTTGAAAACTCTTCTTGTGCGAGCATGTGCAGACCCCTCAGTATATTTTGAGAAAACAACGTTTTTTGAACCCGCGTATCTTTTTTAACTGCTAAAATGTCTTGCTCTGAAGGGAACTCTGTCAAAGCAGCAATTTCAGCAATATTATTAGCGGTCAAAATTTCACTGGTTCGAATATTGTTTGGTAAGGAATCGTAACCTATGACAACAGGTTGTTCAGGTTGTTGAATTTCAAAAAGAGAAGTACCGCTGGCTCTTGTGTACCAATACCGCCCCATTCTGCCGACCGTATCCACTTTACGTGGGTCAATTCGATTCTTTTCTAAATCTAATATGTCTTCGTTGAGGTGCATACGCAGAACACGGCATAGAATTAATATGCCGCCGCCTTTTTCTTCGCTCAAAGGTAAAATCTGTTCAACCCGACACTCCATCTGAATAGGTGATTCTTTTACTCTAAATGGGCGTATCAAGTCCGATTCTATAGGAGTCAAACCCGCTTTTTCAAACTCGCTCACGCCCTTTGGATAGTTGACCGCCGTTAAAGACATTTGTCTGACAAAATTATAACTAACAATATTAATTACGCATTCGTTGACCTCTTGAACGTTTGCCAAAGTATCTTTTGTTGTACCATCTTTCGCCCGAATGCTTGTTGCGAAGCCTACAATGGGCGGTTTAGAGCTAAAAGCGTTGAAAAAGCTAAACGGTGCGAGGTTCGGTACCCCCTCAGTATCAATGGTACTAACAAAGGCAATTGGGCGCGGCGATACTGCGCCAATCATAAATTGATACATATCGAGAGGAGATGTTGACTCCGGATCTATTTTTTTCATTATAAAACAAGGTGTTTTTGCAAAACAAAAATTTAAAAGCTCAATTATTCCTAAAAAAAGACAATAATAAAGAAACAAACGGTAAAACATATAAGTATAATGAAATTAATCGTTCTATGATTTTGAAAAAAGCTGGAGCATGAAAAGAACCGTAGGTTAATTTTCTTAATAATTTTTCTTGTAACGTAATATGTTACTATTTTTAGTCTTTGCATCATAAAAAATGGATCATTAATAACTTTACAAATTAAACTTTTGGTAATTCTCATAGTCTCAAAATGTAGAGTAATTAATTAATATAAAAATTGTCATATATTTTTATAAAAACTGGTTTTTTTTAACAAAATCACATAACTTTGTGTCGTTGTTAGTATTTTTAATCATTAAACTCCCTACAACATGACTTTTTCACATGACATCTTGTTGCTTGCGTACCTTACCCTTTGTTTAGTTTTGATGAATATCCCATCCAAAAAATTGAATAAAGCGAAGTAATGAAAAGAAAAAGCCCGTACCTAATTGGAACGGGCTTTTGATTTTCAAATCTATTAATCTAAAAATAGAGTATCATCGATTGCTAACTGGTGGGCATCTCAATTCACCAAAATAATAAAGGAGACTAACCCCAAAGAAGGTAAACATATCATTGCTTTTTGAATCCCCTCGTTGGCGACCTAATTGACCTATTTTTTTCCCTTCAGCACCTGGTATGGATGGATCTGACAACAAAACGGCAATATCACCATGCTGTTTGCGTATTTCATTCATATTGGGATATGTTTTACTTACATCATCAAGGTAGTCAGTAAACAATTTGCGCGCACTAATTTCAACGTTGATACTCCAAACTTCGTTTAAGGCTATCTTAAAACCGCCACCATAAGCCAATGCCATTTGAGTTGTATAATATTCTTCTCCTCTGAATTGCCCCTCAGTACCCAATGGGCGTAAGTCATACCAAGTTCCATTATATTTCCCTTGTGGATTGAAATGATAGACGCTCAATCCGGCCAACAAATAAGGTGTAAACCATTGTGTTTTATCAAAATAGTTATAAGGCAAAAAGTTGAACTCAAACTGCCCTGTTCCGTCCACGAGCACCGAGCGGAAATTAAGGTTTCGCCGTTGTTCAAAAACATTGCTCGAATTTTTGTCATCTGCATTGATATTACCATAATTTCCAGACATTTTAAGGCATAAACGGTCATTGAAATTGAACCTGAAAACGGCGCCGCCTGCAAAACCAGGATGTTTTAGGTCAAAATTGGTATTCAAATCACCAAAATAATGCGATACACCTGCCCAACCACCAATTTCCCAACCGCGTTGGGCATGGGAAGCACTGATTTGGAAAACCAGAACGATTGCAAGTATCAAAAAGATTTTTTTCACTATTTGCTATTTTTGATTGGAAGATAAATTATGTTCAAACCGATTATGTTAAAAACAAAATATTTGCGCTAGAATTAGGTGGTTGACAAAGCCAACTTTCCAAAAACCATGCAAAGTTATCTAAAAACGCAAAACCAGTGAAGTTTCTTACAGGAAGGAGAGAGTTTTAACTTTATAAATGGAAAATATTTGAGATCAATGTTTTCTTCCCTCAACAAAATTAGCCCAATCGCTTAAATGTGTTGCACGTCCGCTTTGAGCAAAATTCAAACAATCCAATGTTGAGATACCAAAATATTGTTGAATACGACCGAATACCGTGGCAGCAGCCCTTGAATCTTGTAAAACTGCCGCAATATCTGACCGCCCACCAAAAATTTCTTTCATCGCTTTGTAGGTACTATTCGCTCTTTGAACGACACCGAGCCAATTGTCTCGTGTGCCACCATAGCGAATACGCATATCGTCATAAAACTTGGCTTCATCATCTGACAAGCCCCAATTATTATTGTCATTCGCCGTGCGTATATCTGTAAAAACAGGAGACTCATACTCCTCTTTTATAGACTGAAGCACGCCGTCAACTTCTGGGGTCGGTTTTTCAAGGTTTTTGAGTCGCTCTTGGGATATTTGTCGATTTTCATACTCTCCTGAATGGACATCCATGACAGTCGCTTTATGCTCAATATCCACTGTTTTGAAAATACCAAAAACTTGCAATACGATAAGCATGCTGGCGATGCCTACGATAAAAAGAAGCCATGGGAAGCCGCCTTTTTCTTCACCCGAATATTGCTTTTGAGAAATCGGTTGGCGTTTCATTCTATTAGTCATTTACATTTGTTTTCATAAAAGAATTATGATTATCTCTTGGCTCATTTTAATAAAAAGTACATTTTGATACCCCTCAGTAAAAGAACTCTATTTTGACGGAAAAAATTCAATGAGTTACATAGTTCTCAAAAAAAAGAATACATTTTAAGCCATTTTATAATGAAATTATTTTGTTTTAAGATAAAAACAGATCGATTTCAAGACAGTTTTAACCTTTTTGTTGGTATTCATTTTATAAAGTACTAAATTTACCATTATTAAAACTACACAATATGAATATCATGCACTTCCATCGTTTCTCAAAAATGGCTGCTCTTGCAGCCGTCTTAATGGTTTTTAACCAATGCTCACGCAATCCTGTTACAGGCAAAAAAGAATTGTCCTTTATGTCAGAAGCTCAAGAGTTATCACTTGGGCAACAATCGGATCCGTCAATACAAGCCGAGTTTGGAGTCTATCCCGATTCTCTTCTACAAAAATACCTTAACATCCAAGGTACATCAATGGCAAAAATATCACATCGCCCAACTTTGGCATTTCAGTTCAAAGTCATGGACTCCGAAGTTGTCAATGCCTTCGCTGTTCCGGGTGGCTATGTCTATTTCACACGTGGTATATTGGCACATTTTAACAACGAGGCTCAATTAATGGGCGTTTTGGGGCATGAAATCGGTCATGTCACGGCACGGCACGGAGCTCAACAACAAACCAAACAGATTTTATTACAAGGCGGTTTGATTGCTGGTTTGATTATCTCTCCTAAATTTGCTCAATATGCCGATGTTGCCAGCCAAGGCTTACAACTGTTGATGCTCAAATACAGCCGCGATCACGAATCTCAATCAGATAAATTAGGCGTTGAATACTCCTCGAAAACAGGCTATGATGCGCGCGAAATGGCTGGTTTTTTTCAAACCATTGGGCGCATTCAAGAGGCTGCGGGTGCCAGTATTCCCAGTTTCCTATCCACACACCCTGACCCGGGCGATCGCTACAAAAACGTGACGGCAATGGCTATTGAAACTCAAAAAGCCAATCCATCAAAAACGTATGAAGTCAATAGAGACGGTTATTTGCGTCGCATCGAGGGTTTAATATATGGCGAAGACCCTCGTCAAGGTTATGTCGAAAACAATAATTTTTATCATCCAGAACTCAAATTTGAGTTTCCTATTCCCTTAGATTGGCAAACGCATAATTCGCCTGTTCAATTCCAAATGGCTTCAAAAGACCAAAAAGCAATGATGATTTTGACACTTGCCCCTGAAAAAACGCTTGATGAAGCAGCAAATGCCGTCGTTCAAAAACATAAACTCAAAGTGATTGACCAGCGTAATACAAGTATAAACGGGCTTCAAGCCATTGTCCAAGTAGGCGACCAAGTACCTGAAAATGCTCAAAACGCACAAGAAGCGGCTAAAAATACGGTGCGTGTTATGACCACTTTTATTGCTTACAATAACATGAATTACATCATTCATGGTGTAGCAGGCTTGGCGGATTTTCCACAATACGAACGCCTTTTTAGCAATACAATGAACGGTTTCAGAACCTTAACCGACTACAATAAAATCAATGTAACGCCAAATCGAATCCGTATTAAAACAGTTAATACCGACGGGACGCTCCTTAACGCTTTACGCGCTTTCAATATGCCTGAAAAAAAGCATAAAGAACTTGCTATCCTCAACGGTATGGAATTGACAGACCGCGTTACAAGAGGTATGCTGATTAAAACAATTGGGAAATAAATTGCTGTATTGTATGATTGTTGTATTGCTGTTAACCATACAGCAATACAACAATCAAAATACAGCAATTCAACCACTCAATTTTTCCAAAACATAAAAAACAGCAGGGCAAAAACGGCTATTTTTCAAGGTAATTGCTTGCTTTTTCAATAAAACGTCCTCATCTGTATAAGGAAAACGATGACAGTCTGACGGGCGGGCTTCGTAAATATCGCAATAATTGTCAGAACCCAGAAACGGACAAGGCTTAGTCGTCACGACAAAATCACCCTCTTCATCGCGGCGTAAATACCTATCCACAAACGACGACTCGCTCATTTTCAAGTGTTTCGCTATCCGTTTAATATCGGGCGGCTTAAAACGAGGAGAATAATTTTTGCAACAATTGGCACAAGCCAAACAATCTATTTTCGAAAAAGCCTCTTCATGCAGTTTTGGTAACTGCTTCAAAACACGGTTTTTATCCGCCGTTTGGAGGAATTTCTTATAGGTCTTTTGCCGTTCAGAAGATTTTTTTTCCCAATTGCTCAGTATTTCCATGCTGCAAAATTAGACATAAACCGAGTAAAATACCGAAAATACTGAGGGGTATAAAATTGTAAAAAAAACACCCAATCTCACTTTGAAATATTGTTGAAAATCAACGTTTTACAAATTCATCATTCATCATTTATAATTCATCATTACCTTAGCAGCGTAATTTTGACGCACATCGTTTCACCTACAAATACTTATGTATATGCGCATTTTAACGGCTCTCTTTTTGTCATTGTACTTTTTAAGCAGCCTAACAGCTCAAAAAGTGATGAAACTCGATACACCACGCGACCCATCGCGTATGTCATTTCTCATCGGTTCAAACATTACTTTCCAAACGGATGGTGATGACAAAAAGAATAAAATTTGGATAACCAAACGTATTGTTGACTTTGATATAGACCGTCATCAAATCATTTTTGAGGATTGGTCAGTCACTGTTGAAGACATTATCGCTGTCCGAAAAGGCAATGAACGGCGTGCCGTTCGGAATATTGGCGCAACATTAATGACTTTTGGCGCAGGGGCTGCTTTCTTCGGTTTGGTCGGAAAACTGACACCTAACTGTCCAAATTGCAACGAAGCAATGGTCGTTGGGGCAGGAGCAGGTGTCTTAGGATGGCTTCTGACTCGTATTTCAGGGTTTAAAACATTTAAAATTGATGGTAAAAACAAGCTGCGCTTGCTCGATTTGACACCTAAACCGTCGACAGATCCAGCAAGGGTTTAAAAAATGCCAAAGCAGACCATAGCATTTTGAAATCTCAAAAACGCCCAACTATCACTTCGTGCATATCTTCTTTTTTTAAGTATTTTTGCGCCAAATTGCGCAAATCTGTAGGCGTAATAGTGCGAATAGTTTCAACAAAATGTGCAAACGAATCTAAGGGAATGTCTTCAATTACATAGGTGCGAATGACTTCATTTATAGCAAATGGACCGTCCACCATGCTTAAAAGATTGCCCATAAGATAATTTCTGACCATCGCTAATTCGTCATCGTCAATAAGGTCGTTTTGCAAAATAGCCATCTCTTTATAGACTTCAACAAGGGCTTTTTCGACAAATTCATTCCCGATTTCAGAACTGATATAGAAAAAACTGTCGCGGTGCAAAGTATCAGTCGCCGAGCCGATATTATAAGTAAAACCTTTCTTTTCCCTAATATTACGCATTAAACGAGAGCCAAAATAACCGCCGAGTATTGTGTTGAGCACAAAAAAACCGTTATAATCAGGATGTTTACGATTCCCTATGCGCCGACCAATACGGATAGCGGCTTGTAATGTATCGGGGTTTTCAACCCTTATTTTTTGTGGCTTTATATCTATAATACTGAGGGGGGCATCTTTTTTAATCGCAACTGTTTTGCTTTGACCTAAATATTGGTTCAAAAGAGTCAAAACAGAATCGTCAAAATAGCCGCTCAAAAAAAACATCATATTGTCTGACGTATAGTTGTCCCGATGAAATTGCTTCAAATCATCAGTTGTCAAGGCACGGTAATCATCCGGTATTGAGTTGTAGCCATAAGGTGTATCTGCACCATACGCCAATTCTGTTATCGTTCGATAAGCAATGACATCGTTTTTCGTCAATTCAACAGCTAAGTTTTGAATATTATTCTCAACAAACGTATCCAATTCACGTTGTGGAAAAGTGGGTTGTTGAATAATTTCAGCAAGTAACGGCAGCAATTTTGGAAAATGTTTCGTCATACAATACAGCGTTACGTTACCCGTATCGAGGTTGACAGGCATTTTCAAAGTACCCGCCCAAAAGTCCAGTTGTTGCGCAATTTCTGCGGAGTTAAAACTCGCTGTACCTTCGCGCAACTGTCGTGAAGTTGCTCGTGAAGTCAACCGTTTATGCTCTTCTGGACGACCTGACAGAATAACAATGTCTATTTTCATTATCTCCTGAGTCCCTAATCGTGTTTGATAGACCAGAATGCCATTATCGAGCTTAGATACTGAGGGGGAGGGTAAAGTCAATGATGTGACTTCGAATATCGGGGGCGGTGTCTTCCGAAATAATTGATTCGCTTTCAAAGTCCTATTTTTTTGTTTTTAAAACGCAAAGGTTCAAAATAGTTGGGGTTATTCGACAAGTTTTTTCAAAAAATTAAAGTCTTTAGACTCAAAATTTCAAAAATCAGGCTTATTATTGATTTTTTAAACCTATTTTTTATAAAAAATGACAAAACGCATCTTTTGGCTCGTCCTCATCGGTTATCTACTTGTGACCACTTATTTTGTAAGCTGGACTTACTTTAGGTTTTGCGAGCAAGCAGAAAAAAGCAGCCTTTTTCGACTTGAAGGTATTGCCAATGCCATCGCTTTACAAGTAGATGCCGATATTCACACTCAAGTAGCCACTCGTTATAAGACAAAAGATGCGATATTGTTCAATACACAGGATACGAATTATGATAAAATTCACTACATTTTAGCCCGAAATGCCGTTGCCAATATGCTCAAAACACCTGTCTATACGATGGTGTATGACTCCGTAAAAACGCATTTTGAGTTTTTAGCGACATCGGCAGATACGCCTTATTTTAGACATGAATATCGAACATTTCAACCCATTTTAAAACAAAAATATACTGAGGGGGGCGTTATCCCGATGTATAAAGACGAATTTGGTATGTGGTTGTCCGCATTTGCACCTGTCCGCGACAAACATGGACAGCCTGTTGCCATAGTTATGGTTGACGAACAATTCAATCGCTTCATCACACGTGCAAGGCAGGTGGCTCTTCAAAATTTGCTTGTCTCGATTTTCATCATACTTCCCATCATTTTGATACTCGTCTATTGGTTACGCCGAATGTTGTTTCAGCAAGAACGGATGAAAATAAAATTAGAATACGCCTATAAAGCCAATCTTAAAATAAGCCATGAATTAGAAGAAAGTTATGAAAAATTGTCATCCGTTGACAAGCTACGCAAAGAGATGATTGCCAATATTTCACACGATTTACGTACGCCTTTGACCAATTTGTCGGGTTATATTGAAACGCTTTTCATAAGGCGACATACTATTACGATGCCTGAACGTGAGCGTTTTTTAACCATCGCTCAAAAAGAATCGCAACGTCTGACAAAACTAATTGAAGACTTATTTGAGCTATCAAAACTTGAATCCAATCAAACACACTTGCATACAGAACCTTTTCCGATTGCCGAGTTGTTACAAGACATTGTTGCCAAATATGAGGTCATTTGCGCTGAAAAAAATATCTTAATTTCTACTAATTTCTCAGCCAATTTGCCTTGGATTGTTGCTGATATTAAACTCGTTGACCGCGTTTTGCAAAACCTGTTTGACAATGCCATTCGCTACAACATACTCGATGGGCGCATTGATTTAAGTTTACAAAAAAATGATAGTCAATTAGTTATAAAAATATCGAACACAGGCGAAACTATCCCCCCCTCAGTATTGACACAGATTTTTGACCGTTATTTCAAAAATTCTGCTATTGAAGGCAGTACTGGTTTGGGCTTGGCTATTGTTAAAAAAATTGTGGACTTACACGGCAGTGAGATTTTTGTGGAAAGTAATGAAGGACTAACTTCATTTTATTTTTCATTGCCCATCTACAAATAGGAATGACTATTTTTTCAAAATCCTAAACTCCACGCGTCGATTCAATTGGCGTGTTTCCTCAATATCATTCGACGCAATCGGCTGTTTGTCGCCAAAACCATTTGAACGAAGACGGCGAGACGTGATACCACTGTGAATCAAATAATCCATAACCATAGCTGCCCGACGACGGCTTAGGGTCAGGTTGTAAACAGGGTCGCCAATATTATCTGTATGACCAATAATTTCAATTTCAAGATTGGCATTTTCTCTTAAAATATTGACCAATTTATCGAGTTCAACATTCGAACGCGGCAACAAATCAGCTTTGTCGCTGTCAAAATATATATCTTTCAGGCGCACAGTTTTGCCAATTTCAAGCTTTACACGCGTCAAATCATCCTCTTTTATTGGTACTTGCAATATAGGCTCTGTTTTTCTAAGGCTCACATCATCCAGATAATAGTATGCAAAATTGAGGTTGGATACTGAGTGGGATGCCATAATCATCGTTTCTTCATCAGAATTGAAATTACCAATAACCAACCATTCCGATTCCGATTCAGCCCTGAATTTTTGCGTCATTTTATACCATCCTTTGGGTTTAGGGTCAATGACTTTGGGCGCAAAAACAGTGGGTTTGACATTAATACGCTCTTCTCCAACAAATTTCAAACGTTTATCTGATAAAAAAGCGCCTATGTTATTGACTTTCAAACCCGCTTCAAGGCTGGTAACCCATATTTCAAAAACATAGTTTTGCCCGACAACCAACGGCTCTTTTAACTGAATCTGAACATACTCCCGACAGTGCGGTTTGCCATTTGAACAGCCATAGACCGTAATACCCGCCATACATTGCCCACTATGAGGGGTCTGTTTTCCAAAACCTTTTTCTGCCCAACTCGACGGAACCCTCACACGAGAGCCGTAAGCATCGGGGGAAGCGGTTGTCGGCGATGTCCAATATTTGACAACATCATCAAAATCAGAACCTTTATAGTACCAACCAATGGGGAAGCCATCAAATTCCTCAAATCCAGGATTGGGGACAAGGTTGTCTTGCCCAACCTCTGATTGGGCAAAAAACAGGATTGAATGATAAAAAAGACAGATGAATGTAAATATTAGACGCATAACTTTTCAAATTTATCGGCTTAATTTAGGTTCAGTCTCCGATGAAAATAGTTTGCCAAAATTCCAAATCTTATTTAATTTCTAATAATTGAGATAAAAATTTTGGCATGTCGAATCTTCGAATATTAAATAACACAACGAAAAGTCTGGCGTTTTTATGGTGTTTTAGGTAATTAAATTCTCACTTTTTTCCCAATCGTGCCACACCTTCTAAAGCCTTATCATAGTCCGATTTGAACTCTAAAGCTTGTTCATAGTCTTTTAAAGCAGCGACCTTATCGCCTCTTTTTTCTGCAACCATGCCGCGATAATAATAGGCTTTGTAAGAGGTAGGTGATTCTTTTATGCACAAATCGAAGTGAAAATGGGCTTTTTCTAAGTCATTTAGTTCAAAATACAAATAACCTAAGTTAAAAATTGCCGCTTCGTAGTGTTGGTCGTGCAATATGATTTTACGATAAATATCAATCGCTTCTTGCGGTTTTTTATTCGATTGCAAATAAAACGCTTTGCCCATCAACGCATTGACATCAAGCGAATCTTTTAATAACACATTATCAAAATATTTCAAGGCAAGTGGGTTTCCACGTTTGGTAAACAATTGTCCTAACTCAAAAAACGCATCTTTATTATCAGCATTCAAATCCACTGCTTTCTGAAAAGCACTAATCGCTCGTGCGTCGTCGCCTTGCTCTTTAAAGACCATGCCTGTTAGAAAATAAGCATCTGAATTTTGCGGATCTTGCTTCAGTACATTTGTAATTGTCTGCAAAGACTGCCCGTATTGTTTTGTTATGAGGTAAAATTCCGATAATTTCAAAAGCGTTGGCAACCGTGTTGGCGCAATCGTCGCAGCTCGTTCCATCGTTTGCACCGCCAATCGAGACTGCGAATAGTCCATATAAACATCAGCGATAAAATGATGAAAATCAATATTGTTTGAGTCCAAAGACAAAGCATACTGCATGTCTTTTATGGCATAATCAAAGCCTCCTTTTTCCCCATTTTCATTGAATAGTTTGGCTCTTTGAAAATACAAATTGGCATCTTTTGGGTTTTTAAAAATCAAATCAGTCAACGAGTCAATTGTCGGATTACCTGTTTTACCATATTGTGGTGCATCCGATTTCGGTTCATTTTTACAGCTAATCGCTACAAAAATGATTGAAAATGTTAGTAAAACGGCTATTTTTAAGTCTTTCATCCTTTTTTATTTTATGAATATTTAAACGGGTGCAAAATTATTAAATTTTACCCCCCTCAGTATAAATGTGCTAAAAAACAAAAAGGCTATGTCTTTTGACACAGCCTTTTTGGTTTACAAGTTTAATTCTGTACTAAGCCGATTCAAGTATAAAATCCGATGAAATACCGAGTTTTTTATGCAGTTTTTTAGCTAAATCAAGGTTTACTTTTCGTTTTCCGTTCAAAACTTCTGAAAGTGTTGTCTCTGAAACTTCTAACAATGCAGCTAATTCATTTTGCCGCATCCTACGTTCAAACATTTTCACTTGAATCATCCCAATAAGAGATTGTGGAGGCAAAGGCATAGGATATGTCTTTTGCTCATAAGCCTCAACGAGGAGGGAAATCCTAAGCAATTCTTGCTCTTCGTCAAAGGTAAGAGCATTAGAACCCCTTTGTAGGTAAGTTTCAATAACGGACAAGGCGTCATTGTATTGATTTTCAGTTAAGATAGCCGTTATCATTTATTCGTTTTAAATATTTTGAATATCATTTATTTTATCGTACTCTGCATGAGTGCCAAAATACCGAATATAAATCGTCCGAATCCGAAAACGGATGATAACAATTAATCGGTAGCGATTACCTTTAATGTTAAAGACATATCTGTCATTACCAACAAAATCGCACGAAGGAAAATCTCTTCGTAATTCATTAAAACTTGACCAGTTCGCCAGCTTTGCTCGGATATACCAATCATTAAGCGCATCATTTGCATTGGTATTTGTTTTCCCATAATCTTGTATGGCTTTCTTTGTAATGATGACCATAAAAAAATGTGTATTGTTCAAATACAAAGGTATTTGAAAATTCACGAAATCAAAATTTTATTTCAAAATCAAAATTATCTACAATTTCTATCTTTTCTAACTACTAAATCTTCAACAAAACGTTTTATCCACGAGTGTATTTTTATAACTTTGTGGTTTTTGTAAACTCAATTACCAAACTTTTGTTTTGGTTTAAAAATATAAAAGCATGGCATTGAAAGAACTTGAAAAACCCAAACATACTGAGGGGGGCATTCAAACCGCTAATAATTCGATTTTCATAAAAGGAGCGAGGTCTAACAACCTACAGAATGTGGATTTGGTTATTCCCAAAAACAAACTCGTCGTGGTGACAGGCGTTTCCGGTAGCGGAAAGTCTTCGATTACGATGGATACGCTCTTTGCCGAAGGGCAACGTCGCTATGTCGAAAGCCTATCAAGTTATGCACGGCAGTTTTTGATGCGGATGAAAAAACCTGATGTGGACTATATCAAAGGCGTTTGTCCTGCCATTGCGATTGAACAAAAAACAACAACAGGTAACAATCGTTCAACCGTTGGTTCGATGACGGAGGTGTATGATTTCTTACGTCTTTTATATGCCCGTATTGGTAAAACCATTTCACCCGTTTCAGGCGAAATAGTTAAAAAACATCAAGTTTCAGACGTTATTGACTTTATTTTGAAGCAAAACGAAGGGGAACGAGTGCAATTATTCATTCCAATACCCACAAAATATGATGACCGAACACTTGAAGCGGAACTCAATCTCTTGATGCAAAAAGGTTATACACGCCTTTGGGCAAACGAAAATTTGGCGCAAATAGACGACATACTGAGGGGGGACGGCATCGCAGATTTAGGATTGCAAACGTCCCTTTTGAAGCAACCTTTGACAGCTTTTAAGGACAGCGATATTCGAATTCTGATTGACCGTTTTGTTGTCAAACAAGATGACGAGGAAAATACAAAACGGATGAGCGACTCGGTACAAACAGCGTTTTATGAATCAGAAGGCGAAGCCATCGTGCAAATATTGTCAAATACTGAGGGGGGGGATAAAACGCAAGGTTTCAACAATCGTTTTGAACTCGATGATATGATTTTTATAGAGCCAACACCACAACTATTCAACTACAATAACTCATTTGGAGCTTGCCCAACCTGTGAAGGTTATGGAAAAGTTATTGGTATCGAAGAAGATAAAGTCATTCCAGACAAAACACTTTCCGTTTTTGAAGGGGCAATTGCTTGTTGGAAAGGTGAAAAATCAAGTGAATGGCTCGATGCATTCTTGAAAGCAGCGCATCAGTTCGATTTCCCTGTGCATCGGGCTTATCAGGACTTGTCCAAAAAAGAACAACACCTTTTGTGGCAAGGCAATAAGCATTTTCAAGGCATCAATGCTTTTTTTGCGATGCTTGAAGAGCAGACCTACAAAATTCAGAACCGCGTCATGCTCGCTCGCTATCGCGGACGGACGGTTTGCCCGACTTGCGAAGGCAAACGTATCAGACCCGAAGCGCAATACGTCAAAATCAATGGTAC